>NZ_DDAH01000140.1:34445-34852 GCF_002333245.1 Acinetobacter sp. UBA2063 | reverse complement strand
CAACACTTGGGATTGTAACTCTAATTCACCATATTCTGGCTCTACTTGTACATAATACAGTTGACCAAATTCATTGCGAACACGTGCTTGCGCAGAGAAGCCTGGACGTGCATTTCCCGTTGAGATTGTTGCTAAGCGACCCACTAGATTGATATGTGAATGTGTGACTTTAGGTTTAATCACTTGGTCAAGACAATTAATCATAAACACTGTAAAAAAAATGTCGATAATCAAAGCAGGAACAAAAAGATAGTAAGGCGAGATAAAGTAGTGTTGTAAAGCAAAAAATGAAAGCTCTAGAAAATAACCTGCAAAACTAAAATTGATGAGTAAAAATACAAATATTAAGTATTTAGAAAATTTTACATCTAATAGCGGTGAATTTAATAACCACTCTGGTGTCATTT
>NZ_DDAH01000140.1:0-34288 GCF_002333245.1 Acinetobacter sp. UBA2063 | reverse complement strand
CCAATAAAAATACCAATTGTTTCTGCAATGCTGAGCAAAATCAAAGCCACTACGCTCATGTGAAATGGCATAAGGTAGTAATTTAAAAAAAACTCAGTCATCGCAGAATTCATGATTTAGGTATTAGTCAATATAAATACCACCATCAGAGTGTACTTCCAAATTTACTTTTTCAAGGAATTCACCTAGACATGGTCCTGAAACACATTCACCTGTTTCTACAGAGAACAAGGCACCATGTGTAGAACATTGAATATATTCACCGTCCTGATCCAAAAATTGATTCTCCAGATATTCAAGCTCAGTTTGCAAATGCGGACAAAGATTATTATAGGCATAAAATTGTCCGTCACGCTGGGTGATGAAGATAGTCTTTCCTTTCATGGTGTCATATGCACGTGCTTCACGTTCAGGGACTTCCTCAGTCATGCAAATCTTTTCCATGTTAAGCACATTCCTGTTGTGTGGATTTGAATTGTTCAAATAGCTTGGCGTAGTTTTCGACAGCCAAACGTGGGCCAAATTGGGCAACAACCTCACTGGAAATTAAAATGGCAAGCTGGGCAGCCGCTTCCAGACTGAGACCTGCATTGATGGCATATAAAAATGCACCCGCAAAGGCATCACCTGCACCATTGGTATCCACAGCATCAACATGCCGTCCAGCCACATGGAACTGTTGGGCTGGATCAATAATCACCGCACCATTGGCGCCTTGCGTGATGACGATATGCTGATTGTTTAATTTTAATGCTGCAATGGCATCATCAAGATTTTCTGTATTGGTAAACATCAACGCTTCCTGCTCATTACAGAACAGTAAGTCAACGCCATCATCCAGTAATTCTTCCAAACCTTGACGGGCATATTGCACCATTGCAGGATCAGACAGTGAGAGGGCGATTTTAACGCCATGTGATTTGGCAAGTTCACGTGCTTGCTTAACCGCGACACGCGCCGTATCACTGGTTGATAAGTAACCCTCGATATAGAGCCATTTTGCAGTTTTTAACGGTTCAAAATCGATTTGTTCAGCAGTTAATTCAGCGGTAATGCCTAAATATGTGTGCATAGTACGTTCTGAATCAGGACTGATCAGTACCATACAAGTTCCTGTTACGCCTTCACTGATTGATTGGGTTGTGGTCTGGATACCAGCATCATTTAAACCATTCAGATAAATTGAACCCAGTTCGTCGTTACCAACACGGCATCCATAAAAAGCTGTACCACCTAAAGCACTGAATGCAACCGTAGTATTCGCTGCTGAACCACCACTGGCTTGACCCTTGTAGCTTTGAGTATCTTGTAATTGCTGATATAAAGCGGCCTGAGTGTCGCCATCAGTCAACTGCATTGTGCCTTTTTGCAAAGCCTGCTGTGTTAAAAACTCATAAGAAACTTTAAATTCTTGGTCAATGAGTGCATTTCCAATTGCAAAAAGATCAACAGTTGCCATGTTTGTCATCACAGTAAAAATCAAAAGCTAAAGTTTACACCAATGCATTGACCATCACACCTTGCTTGCTGAATTTTTCTACAAAAACATACCAATTTACATGGATATCCGTGCATATTCTTCGGTAGACTCTCTATAATCAAGAATGTTAATTAAATAGATAAATTGGAGATCACATGACTGTCGATGTTTCTGAAAGCATTACTCAAACCATTCACCCTGCGTTTCAGCTATTACGTCAACACCATGTAGAAGCACTTGATATTCACGTTTCAGAATATAAACATAAAGTAACTGGTGCTGTTCACTACCATTTGGCCACAAATCACGATGAAAATGTATTTTTGGTGGCATTTAGAACGCAGCCGATGGACTCAAAGGGAACCGCCCATATTTTAGAGCATACTGCCTTATGTGGTTCTGAGAAGTTTCCAGTCCGTGATCCATTCTTTTTAATGATCCGCCGTTCACTGAATACCTTTATGAATGCCTTTACTGCGGCAGACTGGACGGCTTATCCATTCGCAACGCAGAACAAGAAAGATTTTCAAAACCTGTTGTCGGTTTATTTAGATGCTGCCTTTGCCGCAAACCTGAATCCTCTGGACTTTGCCCAGGAGGGAATCCGTATTGAGTTAGAGAATGATCAGGCGGTTTATAAAGGCGTTGTATTTAATGAAATGAAAGGGGCTATGAGTTCGCCAACCGATCAGCTTTATCATCAACTAGCCTATCATTTATTCCCTGAAACCACCTATCACTACAACTCTGGCGGTGATCCAAAAGAAATTCCAGATTTAAGCTATGAGCAATTGGTTGAGTTCTATAAAACCCATTACCATCCAAGTAATGCGGTGTTTATGACTTTCGGCAATCAAAATGCTTATGATTTACAGGAACAGTTTGAAACATTGGCTTTACATAAGTTTTCCAAAGGAACGACTTTATATTCCACACCTGAGAAGCGTTTAACCGCGCCCATTGAGGTGACTGAATCCTATGCGGTGGATAGTGAAGACCTGAAAGACAAGACCTTTCATGTGATGTCATGGTTATTGCCTGAAACCAGCGATATTAAGCTGCGCTTAGGCATGCGTCTGGTTGAGGGGATTTTGCTGGAAAATTCAGCTTCGCCGTTGCGTCATTATTTGGAAACTTGTGGTTATGCACAGTCCACAGGGCCATTGATGGGTGTGGATGACAGTAATTTTGAAATGACTTTCTATTGTGGCGTACAAGGTTCAAATGCAGAATATGCTGAAAACTTTAAGAGTGGCGTATTAAACATTCTACAGGACGTTGCATCCAAGCCTGTTGATACCGATTTGGTCGATGCAATTCTGCATCAGATTGAATTGCATCAACGTGAAATCAATGGCGATGGCACACCGTATGGCTTAAGCCTGATCCTAAATGGTTTGGGCAGTGCCATTCACCACAATGACCCGATTCATGTCTGGGATGTGGATTCTGCGATTGAACAGGTTAAGGAAGAATTGAAAGACCCAATGTGGTTGTCTAATTTAATTCAAATTCATTTGTTGGATAATCCGCATCGTGTACAAATGACTTTGGTTCCTGATGCAACTAAATCAGTGAAAGAGCAACAGGCTGAACAGGCTCGTTTGGCTGAGATTACCGCAAACCTAACTGAAGATCAGAAAATCGAGATTCAGGAAAAAACTGAGGCATTGAAAAAGCGTCAAGATACGCCTGATGATCTTGAGCTATTGCCAAAAGTGGGGCTGGAGGATGTGCCAGCAGACTTGCATATTGTGCAAGGTCAATTGCGTGAAATTATCTGTAATGGTCTGGATACACCATTAAATCTTTACCATGCAGGTACCAATGGTATTTATTATCAGCAGGTCTTGATTCAAATTCCTGACGACATTGTGCAATCACCGTATTTCAACTTACTTTCAATCTTGATGGGCGAAGTAGGGGCAGGTGAATATGACTATCTTGAATTGCAGCAACTCCAGACCGCAGTCAGTGGTGGACTGGGTATGGGGGCATCGCTACGCAGCAAGGTAGATAATAAGGATCGGATCAGCGCATGGCTGACCCTAACCACCAAGTCATTAACGCAGAAGCTTGATGCCATTCAGTTATTAAAACTGGCATTTGAACAGCTTCGCTTTGATGAGAAAGACCGTATCATCGAATTATTGCAGCAACGGAAAACCCGTTGGCACTCACGTTTGTCTGGTTCAGGGCATAGCTATGCGATGCAGACTGCCTCACGTCAAATGAGTGCACTTGCTCGCCGTGACTACCATAATACAGGTTTGGGTGCGCTGAACTGGCTGAGTGATTTAGTCACTAAGATTGATCAGGATGAAGATGCCTATCATGCATTAATTGCTGAATTACAGGCAATTCATCGTAAACTATTGCAGGCTCCTAAACAGTTCCTATTGGTGTGTGAAGATCATCACTCTGACCGTTTAGTGGAAGAGGTGCAAAATGTCTGGGACAAGTTGCAAGTCAATAAAGAACCTGTCACTTTAACTCAAGTTGAACATGTCAATACAGCAAATGATGAAGCATGGCTGATCCAGACTAATGTGCAGTTCTGTGCTTCCGCCTATCAGGCAGTTGATGTTGCCCATGCTGACGCTGCACCATTAATGGTGTTGGCTGCCTACCTGCGTAATGGCTTTTTGCATAGTGCCATCCGTGAAAAAGGTGGAGCCTATGGTGGTGGAGCCAGTTATGATGGCAATGCCTGCTCATTCCGTTTCTATAGCTACCGTGATCCACGATTGGCGGAAACATTTAATGATTTTGAAGCCAGTGTGCAATGGTTGCTGAATACAGAACAGCAGCCGCATCAACTTGAAGAGGCGATTTTAGGTCTGGTTGCCAGTATGGATAAGCCTGGTTCACCTGCTGGTGAGGCAATTACAGCGTGTTATGCGTTGCTGCATGCCCGTACACCGAAATTCCGTAAAATGCTACGTGAACGCCTGTTAAATGTGACTCTGGATGATTTAAACCGTGTGGCAAAACAGTATTTGTTGCAACAAAAACCTGTGAAAGCAGTGGTTGCACCATTTGCAAAACGTGAAGAACTACAGCAACTCGGATTTAGTATCCAACAGGTCAATTAAAATAAGAATCGGAGAAAATTATGGCGTTCAAATCTTTTGAGCGGGGTCATTTGGAGCTTAGTGTGGTGGCTATACTAGGCTCTCTAACCACGTCATTTACCCATGCACAGGCAACAGCGCCAGCCAGTCCCGCAACAGTTGAGGCATGTGTGGCATTGGCTTCAAATGCTGAACGTCTGGCTTGTTATGATGCGCTTTTTAAGGCACCGACCATTATTCAGCCGCAGGCTCAGGTGGCTGAACCTGTGATTGCTGCCACATCTGTACCTGTTGCTGAAACCAATGAAAAAAACAAACCTGAATCTTTAAAGGATAAGGTGGTTCAAAAACTCAGTGACCTACATTTGCTGGGTGCTGCGCCTAAGTTTGATCCGAATGTTTCCTTGCTGGATCGCCGTTGGGAGCTGTCAGAAGAAAGTAAGTTGGGGGTATGGAATATTCGTGCCTATCAACCTGTTTATTTACTGCCATTGTTCTGGACCAGTGACAAGAATGAATTTCCAAGCAGCCCAAACCCACAAAATACCGTCAATGAGAAACAGGAATTAACCTCTAGTGAGGCAAAGTTCCAGATTTCCTTTAAGACCAAGGCGTGGGAAAACATCCTGGGTAATAATGGCGATTTATGGATAGGTTATACTCAGTCTTCGCGTTGGCAGGTTTACAACTCTGAGGAATCACGTCCATTTCGTGAGACCAATTATGAGCCTGAAGCAAGTTTAATGTTTAGAACCAATTATGAAATTTTAGGTCTAAATGCACGTTTGCTAGGTGTCACCTTAAATCATCAATCCAATGGACGTTCTAATCCATTATCACGTAGTTGGAACCGTGTAATTTTTAATTTAGGGTTTGAAAAAGACAATTTTGCTTTTATGTTACGCCCTTGGTACCGTGTCGAAGAAAATGCCAAAGATGATAATAATCCTGATATTAAGGATTATATTGGTCGTGGTGATTTAACCGCATTTTATCGCAAGGGAGAAAATGACTTTTCTGTTATGTTGCGTCATTCCCTTAAAGGTGGTGATAAATCACATGGCGCGGTGCAGTTTGACTGGGCATTTCCAATCAAGGGCAAACTGCGTGGTCATTTACAACTCTTTGATGGATATGGTGAAAGCCTGATTGACTATAACCACCATGCAACCTATGCAGGTTTGGGTGTGTCGTTAATGAACTGGTATTAAATGAGTTTAAATATTCCAGAGCCATTATTGCAGCTTGAGGCAAATTGTGGGGTGTTTGCGGTCTGGCTGATTATAAAGCAATATCAAACCCATATTGATATTGCTGACCTGATTCAGTTATGTCGCCATGATCAGGAAGAGGGAACATTTACCATTGCCTTGGCTGTGGCCCTGAAAAAATTGGGATTTGAAGTGTCGCTGTATACTGATCCTGACCCAAATATTGATGAGAAAGAACAGCAAAGCTATGTTGCTGCACAACGCCTACAGATTCCCATTCGGGCTGCCTTGACTTATACAGAGATTCAACAGGCATTTGAAGCGGGTAAATTTGTGATTGTATTTTATGATACCTTGCAGGGTGTTGGGAATCAGTCCTTGATCTATTCAATTGATGAAAAGGAAATCAGTTTTTGTGATCATTTTGACGTCATGTCAAAAACTGTATTTGAGCAGCAACGCCAAGCCCAGGGGATTTGTAGACAAGCCCTTGTGGTTGAGCAAAATATATCAATTTTCTAGCTAGCCTCAATTTTTGGACAATTTACCCAATCTGAATGTTGGCGATGGCATGTTTTAAACGGCTTTTCTTTGGCGTTGCTATCAAGTAAGCAAGGGTGAGTGGACCCAAACGGCCTGTATACATCAATAAACTTAAGACAAATAAACTGCCATCATGCAGTTCACCTGTTGCGCCACGCGACAGGCCCACAGTACATGCAGCCGAAACCACCTCAAACATCAGGTCAAGTGCATCCAGTTTAGGTTCTAGCAGCAACAGGATGAAACAACCTGTAAATACTAGCATCCCTGTAATTGCGGTGACCGCAAGGGCTTTATAGGTAGTTTCCTGTGATACAGAATGGTTGAAAATGCGAATTTCCTCATTGCGTCTTAAAAATGAAATCACACATAACACCAGAATAACGAAAGTGCCCACTTTAATGCCGCCTGCTGTACTCAGGGAGCCACCACCAATAAACATCAGCAACATGGTGAGTAAGGCGGTGCTATGCTCCATCGCACCTGTATCAATGGTATTGAAACCAGAAGAGCGGGGAACTGTGGCCTGAAACCAGGCATTCATGGCTTGTTCACCCAGACTCATAGAACCTAAAGTCAGTGGGTTATTGGATTCTAATAGCCAAATTAAAACAAAAGCCACAAGATTCAGGATGGCGATTGTACTGAGAATCAGTTTGCTGTTCGGTGTAAGTTTGCTCCAGCGTTTATTCTGCTTGATGTCAATTAAAACCAGAAAGCCAATTCCACCCAAGGTATATAGTAAACTGATGGTGAGGCAAATGAGATAATTGTTTTGGAAGCTCATTAAGTTATTGTCAAATAATGAGAAACCCGCGTTGTTAAAAGCGGAAACACTGTAAAAAACTGCATAATACAGTCCACGCGCAAAACCGTAGATGGGCGTAAATGAGGCAGTTAATATAACCACGCCAATTAGTTCAAAAAATAGGGTATAAATCACTACACCTTTGGCGACAAAAGTCACTTTGGAGAGACTGGTTTGTCCTAAACTGTCCTGTGCCATCATTTGCTGTTTTAGACCAAGTTTTGGGGCAAGGCTTAATGCCGCCAAAATTGCAAAGGTCATAAAACCTAAACCACCAGACTGGATTAGTAACAAGATAATAAACTGCCCAAAATGGTTGAATGATTCACTTAGATTCACCACCGATAAACCTGTAATCGTTACCGCAGAAGTGGCAGTAAACAAGGCATCCATCCAGCTGACATTGCCATTATTGGCAAAAGGCAGTTTCAATAATATTGTCCCAAGCACAATAAAACTAAGAAAACCGATTGCCAACAATGAGGGTGGACTCAGGTTGAATATCTTCTGGGAGTTTATTTTTATTGCCATTTTATAAGAAACATCCTGAGAGTTTTTTAAGATGATGCAGTGAACCCTCTAAAATCAGGATATCACCTGCCTGTAAAGTAAAATTGCTATCGGTTTCATAAATCACCTGTTGATTCCGTTTCAATAACAATAACTTAATATGTGGCTCCTGTTGCATAATGCCTGATAGGTTTACATTTTTGAGTTTATCCTGTACATGAAGCTTAACAATATAATGTTCGTCGCCTAAATCCATATAACGGCTGACCATCGGATAATTAAGTGCTTGAGCAACACGGATTCCCATATCTTCTTCAGGATGAATAATTTTACTGACATGCAAATGCGACAAAATGGTGTGGTGTGCTTTGGTTTTGGCTTTAACCAAGATTTTTTCTACACCTAAATTTTTTAAATTTAAGACGCATAAAATACTGGCTTCAATATCTTCACCAATCGCGACCACCACGGCATCGCAATTTTGAATATTCAGTTCATCCAAGACGTGTTCATCAGTTGCATCTGCAATAACGGCATGGGTGATCTGATCCGATATGTTTTCAACATTGCGCTTAATGGTATCAATACCGATGACATCATGTTTTAGTCGAGTGAGTTCTAGCGCAACAGTTGCACCGAAACTTCCTAAACCAATCACTGCAAACTGTGCCATATCTGTCCTTAACTAAATGATAAAAATATCTTTTTATTTATTCTAAGATGGAACAGTTGGTCTGTTTGTAATGATTTTGTTGGCGTCAAAAAAAGTGAATATGAAAAGATCGTACTGTAATAAAAGTAAAGCCAACGCATGGTCGGCTTTAGCTGATGATTCGTTTTATTTAAGAAAGCGCCGATAACCGATATTGTTGCTGATTTCTGCATATGGATAGGTAATCTGTTCCAGTGTTTCAATCAAGCCATCAGGATTCTGTTTGGCATCAGTCGCCTGTAGCCCCACCAGTACACGTCCTTCAGCGGCACCGTGGTTACGATAATGAAACAGGGTGATGTTATGTGTTGGGCCTAAACGTTCAAGGAAAGTCAGCAAGGCACCTGGGCGTTCTGGAAACTCAACACGGAATAAACGTTCATTTTCAAGATTGGCATGACCACCAATCAAGTAACGAATATGTAGCTTTGCAACTTCATCATCCGATAAGTCATCAACATCATATTGTTGCTTGAGTAATTCATGGATTTCGTGACGTTCAGTTTCACCACCTTTCAGGCTAATCCCGACAAAAACCTGTGCCTGATTGCTGTCACTGGTCCGATAGTTAAACTCGGTGATGTTACGGCCTTGCAGGGCACGGCAGAATTGCAGGAAAGCACCTTTTTGCTCAGGAATGGTAACCGCATAAATCGCTTCTTTACGCTCGCCCAATTCAGTTCGTTCTGCAATATAACGCAGACGATCAAAATTCATGTTGGCACCACAAACAATTGACACCATGTTCTTGTCTGTTAATTGATGTTCTGCCACATATTTCTTGATTCCAGCCAATGCCATTGCACCTGATGGCTCAACAATACAGCGGTTTTCATCATATGTGTCTTTAATCGCCGCACAAATTTCATCTGTATCAACCGTGACAATAACAGGTTCAACAATCGGACCTGAGCTGTCTGATTTCATTAAGCGAATCATTTTAAATGGTAATTCACCAATCTGGGCTACCGCCGTACCATCCGCAAATAAACCCACATGCGGTAAAATCACACGTTCATTGCTTTCAAGTGCGGCTTTTAGACAGGCGGATTCCTCATATTCAACCCCGACCACTTTGACATGAGGTGCAACCTCACCTAAATAGGCGGCGACACCCGCAATCAGACCACCACCACCTACAGCAACAAACACATATTCCACGTCACGCCATTGACGCAGTAATTCATTGGCAATCGTGCCTTGACCAGCAATCACTAGTTCATCATCATAAGGAGGGATAAAGACTAGGCCCTCAGCTTCAGCACGTTGTTTGGCATATTTATTGGCAATATCAAAACTGTCACCGTGCAGGACAACCTGACCCCCCAGATTTTTTACTGCTTGTACCTTAATGTCTGGCGTGGTACTTGGCATAACAATAATGGCAGGGATGCCGAGTTTTTTTCCAGATAAAGCCACACCTTGCGCATGGTTACCCGCAGAGGCACAAATCACACCACGCTCTAATTGATCTTTGGGAAGTTGGCTGATACGGTTATAGGCACCGCGCAGTTTGAACGAAAATACAGGCTGTAAATCTTCACGTTTAAATCGAATGTTATTGTTAATTTTTTGACTAATTCGTGGAGCTGCTTCAAGCGGTGTTTCAATCGCAACATCATAAACCGTTGCTTGTAAAATTTGTCGTACCACACGAGACAGCATGTTCATCTCCCCTATAACAGTTTAAAATAGGTGAACATTGTAGCAAACCCCTGTGCATTTGCGCTGTTTTCTTGCGGCAAATGTCAAAATAGTTGAGTGAAGTCATGAGTCTATATGCAACCCAAGATGAAAAAAAACAGGCTGCGGCAAAAGCGGCATTGAAACATTTGCCCAAAGGCGGCATCTTGGGTGTAGGAACAGGAAGTACCGTCAATTTTTTAATTGATTTATTGCCTGAATTGCAGTTAGAAGCAGCTGTGGCGAGTTCCAATGCAACGGCTGAGCGGCTGAAAAAAATTGGGATTGAAGTGGTTGACATGAACTCGGTGGGTGGTTTGGATGCCTATGTGGATGGTGCAGACGAAATTGACCGTCATATGCACATGATCAAGGGGGGCGGCGCAGCCTTAACCCGTGAAAAAATTGTGGCCTCAATTGCCAAGAAGTTTGTATGTATTGTGGATGACTCAAAATGGGTGGGGCAATTGGGGCGTGATTTTCCATTGCCTGTGGAAGTTATTCCAATGGCACGTTCTGCGGTTGCCCGCAAGATTGTTGCTTTGGGTGGTGACCCAGTTTACCGTGAGGGTGTTGTCACTGACAATGGTAATGTAATTCTGGATGTTTTTAATCTCAATATCTTAAATGCCATCGAACTGGAAAAAACACTCAATAATATCCCAGGTGTGGTGACTAATGGTATTTTTGCCTTAAATGCAGCAAGTATTGCGGTTGTTGCGACTGATCACGGTATTGAAGAACGTATAGCGCAATAATGGCTCTGCTTTCATTAAAAGCTCAATTACCTGAAATTAAAATGATTCGACATGCCAGCGCGCGAAGTTTGCGCCTGCGTGTTGAACCGACAGGTATTCGTTTAACAGTTCCTTTATTTTGTACCAAGAAACAGATTCAGCAGTTTTTAAATCAATCAGAGCAATGGCTGATTGAAACCTGGGATAAACAGCAAAAACAATTAAATTTAACAGCTGCTTTTCCAGAACAGATTAAATTATTTTATCATTTACAGCCATTTCAAATTATTCATCAGCAACAACGCAATATTTTTAAGTTCGACTGGGTACAACATATTTTGTTCATTCGAAATGAACAACCTGAAAAGGCTTTACAGGCTGCAACACTTGCCTATGCAAAACAATTTTTACCTGAATATTTAACCCAAATTAGCCAGGAAATAGGTTTGCCCTATCAAAGATGTACAATTCGAAAGCCTAAAACACGATGGGGAAGTTGTAGTTCAAGACAGGATATTATGCTTCATGCGGCATTGGTGCTTATGCCTGAGCAGAATGTTCGCGCAGTATGTGTGCATGAGCTGGTTCATACACGGCATTTTGATCATAGTCCTGCGTTCTGGAATACCGTAAGTCAACATGATCCAGAATATTTACATCATCGCAGGCAATTGAAAAGTATCCAGTTGCCTGCGTGGTGGTATGTCTAGCTAAAACTACATTGTGCTTGAGTTTCTTGTAACTGTTCATCAGGTGCTTTACGGCTGTCCAAACCTGCCTGTGCACTTAATACCTGATTGGCCTTAATGTGAACCTGTACAAATGCATATTTTAACGAATCATTATTTGGCTCAGGAGAACTACTGTTCAGTAAATATTCAGATTTTGTTGGATCTGGAAGCTGTAATAAATTATCCGTACTATCCGCATCCAAAACTGAGCGATACAATTTTGAATCCTTAATCAGCTCCAGTGCTCCATTGGCACGAATATTTAACTGACATCCATTCGATTTATCTTCGTAATGACCAATTAAGTACTCGATGGAGGGTAGATTGGGGTTGACCAGATTGATGCCAGTTATGCCTTGCTTACATGGATATTTTGAGTCATTGCAACTTCCAGTTGTGTCTACAAAACCAACAGCACGCCGATAGTCACCAGCACCAGCAACACGGAAAGAGGAGGTGGATTCAAGTATGGGGTCTTCACCTACGTAGCTTTTTTGCTGTAATAGGGCATAACCTGTCGGATTCAAGTTTTGCTGTTGGTAATTAGTTGCTAGTTCAAATACTGCTGCTTTTAATGAGATGCCATATTGATCTCGAATAACTTTTTGATTGGCTGTGATATTTAATAATGTATTTTTAGCTGGATCAATATTTTCAGGAGCAGCAGGGATAATGGAGCTTAAATTTGCTTGATCTCCACGAATTGTTTTCGCATCCAGATAGCCATCCCGTAAATCTATAGCCAGATTTTTGGTAAATTCTGTAAGGGTATTATTTGGAAATTGATTTGCCCATTGCTTTAAATAGCCAAAACTTAAATATGTAGTTGTATAGAGATTGGCTTGTTGAGCCAAATTCATATTTTGTGGAGTAAAAGCGCTTAATAAATAGGATGGTTCAAGATTGTGAATATCCATTCCACTAAAAGCATTTAATAAAGCAATGCTTACATCACCAGATGCCATTTTTAGATGTAGTGAACTAATGCGTGTTGGGTCTTCTGGCTCATTAGGTAGTTGTCCAGATCGGATTAATGCTCGTTGATAAATAGCTTCAGAACTTGGATTAATAAAAATTTTTTGAGTTAGATTACTAGTATCAACGTCAACGAGTGCGTGTAAGGTCATAGAAAAATTCTGATACTGACCACTGATAAAATCATAGATTAGTGAATTTGGAAGAGTTGATATCTCAACTCTATATAAATGACTACGATTAAGCACTATTGGTAATGTAAGGCTCAAGTTTGTTGTTGTACTTAAGGTCTGTTCAAGAACGATGGAGTTATCGGTATTGTCGAGAACCTTAACAACGACATTACGCATTTCTACAGGAACTTTAATGTCAAAATTCTTTGGTTTTGGAACTGTAATAACAGGGGTATTCTCAATACGTGCTTTACTTTCACCACTACCACAGCTAATGAGTACCGAACTTAATATAAGTGTGCCTAAGCCTAAACCAATATGACGATATGTTCTTTGTTTTACACTCAAAGAAGGCATTCCCGCTCTCCAAAATTTGCATCCATGAAATTTATTATTACCGCATGGTTTTTATTCTATGCGAATACTTCAATGATTCAATAGTATTTTTTGACCAGTGGTAAAATCGGCATCAGTAAAACGATTTAAAAATATCTTTTACACTGTTTTTTGCTGAATAGCGAATCTTTTACAGTGATTAAATCCCGTATGTGCTGATTCCATGAATTTCTGGATTTGTTATATATAAAGCCATAAACATAACAAACACTATATAAGTTATAGGGTTGTGGATTGTGAAAATCCCATCAAACTGCCATACTAGTGGTACATATATCATTTGAGGTAGAGCACGTGATTTCTGTTGGAATTGTTGGGGGAACTGGATATACAGGCGTTGAATTATTGCGTCTATTATTAAGACATCCACAAGCTCAAGTGCGTGTTCTAACTTCCCGAACTGAAGCAGGAAAGCGTGTCGCGGATATGTTCCCAAGTTTACGTGGACATACTGATCTTGAGTTCTCCGATCTTAGTCTGGATCTGCTCAAGCAATGTGATGTTGTGTTTTTTGCAACACCTCATGGAGTTGCAATGCAACATGCTGAAGAACTGATTGCTGCTGGTACAAAGGTTATCGATCTTGCCGCTGATTTTCGTTTACAGGATTTAGCTCAATTCGAGAAATGGTATGGCATGCAACATAGCTGCCCAACAGTGCTAAAAGATTCAGTATATGGCCTGACTGAACTGAATCGTGAAAAAATTAAAAACGCCAAGGTGATTGGTAATCCAGGTTGTTATCCAACCACAGTACAATTGGGTTTGGCGCCTTTGTTAAAAGCGCAAAATCAACTCATAAATACAAAAAGCATTATTGTTGATGCAAAATCAGGCGTATCTGGTGCAGGTCGCAAAGCTAGCCTGGGCATGATCTATAGTGAAAATGCGGATAATTTCAAGGCTTATGGTGTTGCGGGTCATCGTCATCATCCTGAGATTGTTGAGGCCCTAGAGAATATCTCAGGTCAACAGGGCCAGTTTGACCAGTTTATCTTTGTACCCCATTTAGTACCCATGATTCGTGGCATGCTCAGTACCATTTATGTAGACCTGACAGAGCAAGGCCAGCAAACTGATTTGCAGGAACTTTACCAAAGTTTTTACCAGCATGAACGCTTTGTGGATGTGATGCCAGCCAATAGTTCGCCTGAAACCCGTAGTGTCCGTGGTGCCAATGAATTACGAATCGCTTTATATCGTCCTCAGCCAAATAAGTTGATTATCTTGGTTGCACAGGACAATTTGGTGAAAGGTGCCGCTGGCCAGGCAGTGCAAAATATGAACCTCATGTTTGGTTTTGATGAAGCTGCTGGTTTGAATGGTATCGGTTTATTACCATAAAAAACGCTTTTTTACTTCACACACATTTAAATATGGATTTAAATGTGTGCTTTGATGTAGTCCATAACGATAGAGATGATGATGGAAAACGCTGAACCGACCACTTTACCAGAGAGTTCCGTTAACAAAAATAAATTCCTCAAAACGAATTTACCCTTAGTCATTGCTGCAACTTTACTTATTGGCAGCAGTTTTATGCTTGGTTACACTGTCGGTCATCGTCAGGGATTAACCGTTGTGGGTTATGATGCGGACGCAGAACAACTTGTTGATGTTGTACAGAAGCAAAAAGCCGCGCTCGATTCTGTAAGCAAAAGCCTGAATGCCGCTGTGCAAGAACGAGATATGGCTGTTGGCAATGCAGAGGAATTATTCAAGGGAATTAATCAGGCCAATGCAGATAAAGCGCAATTTGCAAGCATGAATACCATTTATCGTGACATTCTTAGGCAGCGTGGCGGTCTAAGCTTAACGGTTCAGGATTTTGCGATTAAATCACTTCCTGAAAATGCTTTTGAATATCAGCTGGATCTGGTTCAGGTGAGTCCAAATAAACGCCGTGCAATGGGTACAGTTGAATTACGTTTGATTAAGGACACTGAAATACTGGATATACCGTTAGAGGATAAAAACTTTAATTTTGAAGACTTTGAGCGCTTGACTGGTCGATGGACCATGCCAAAGGGCTTTACACCCCAATTTATCGAAGTGCGTTTATCAGGTTCAGGTACACCTGTAATTAAACGTTTTAGCTGGCAGCGTGGCAAGCCTGTTGATGTAAGTTCTGCTTTCGTGTCGGAAATCCCTCAAGCTGAAGCAAATGCCCAGTAAATTTTTAGATTAAGAACTTAATATGCGAAGATACAGACGTCAAATGAATTTAAGTGAAGTGAAAAATTCCTTTCATCAATCGGGTTATGTTGACTGGCACTTGAATCCACGTTTAGGTGATTCGCAAGAGGATCATGAGGGTGAGGTGGTTGTGCAAACAGCCCCGCCAGAATTGAAGCGGCCACCGCTCTATGTTGTTGTTTTAATGAATGATGATTACACACCAATGGACTTCGTGATTGAGGTGTTGCAAAGCTACTTTGCAATGAGCTTTGAACAGGCAAATCAGGTGATGTTAACCGTTCATTACGAAGGTAAGGGCACTGCTGGTGTTTATCCAAGGGATATTGCCGAGACCAAAGCCAATCAGGTGAATAATTATGCGCGTTCTCAAGGACATCCATTATTGTGTCAGATCGAACCTGAGCAGCGTTAAAAAAAAGCAACGCTTTTTAGCTGCGCAAGACGAGCAACTGTGTTGGGAGTGAAAGCGTTAAAAAAAGCAACGCTTTTTAGCTGCGCAAGACGAGGGTTATACCCGAGTGGTAGAGGATAAAAACAAAGCGAAGCTTTGTTCCGAGCGTAAGACGAGCAACTCTGTTGCGAGTAACAGCGTTGGAAAAGCGAAGTAATTGCGGAATATATTCCTCTTAGAGTAAATTTATCAAAAGTTAACATTAATCAGTGATTCTTTAAATAAATAATAAATCTGCTGTCTTTTTGAACGATTAGATAGGTCTTATTCTCTTTGTAATTGAATTTTTACAACAATACGATGTTTTGAATCTTGACCAAGATGCTCAACTAATGCTAACAGTAGATTATGAAGTCAAGAGCTTTGTAGGCATAGATGAAATGGCAATTACAGAAGCTCTGGCGGATCAAGTTAATAATTCGCTTTTTCATTAAAAGAGAGGTCTTTTTTTGATGGAGCCCAAGATATAAGGGGGTTACATGCTCAGTCGTCAATTGGAAGTGTCGTTACGTTTGGCTGTTAGCATGGCTCGTCAAAAGAGACATGAGTTTCTGACAGTTGAACATTTGTTGCTAGCCTTGCTTGATAATGATTCGGCCGTAAATGCGTTAAAGGCATGTGGCGCTGATATCGTTACCTTACGTAAGGAGTTAGAGGAATATGTAGAGCAACATACCCCGAAACTTGGTGACAACAGTGAACAGGCACCTCATCCAACGGAAAGTTTTGATCGGATTCTGCAACGTGCAATTTTCCATGTTCAATCTAGTGGTGGAGACCGTACAGTTGAAGGTGCAGATGTTTTGGTTGCGATGTATTCGGAACGAGACTCTTTTGCAGTTTATTTGCTTAAACGCCATCAAATCAATCGTTTGACTTTAACTCAGTATCTTTCTCATGGTACGCGTAAAGATGAGATTCAGGTTGAGGAAGAAGTTGAGGATATTGAGGGTGAAAATGCAGCTTCTGCCAATGCGGGCCCATTAGAGCAATATACACTTAATCTCAATATTGAAGCACAAAAGGGTAAAACTGATCCTCTGATTGGACGCGAAAAAGAAATTGAGCGTGCAGCACAAATTTTATGTCGACGTCGTAAAAATAATCCGTTGCTTGTCGGTGATCCAGGTGTAGGTAAAACCTCGATTGCGGAAGGTTTGGCGTGGTTGATTGTTAACGGCAAGGCCCCGAAACCACTTGCCAATGCCGAAGTTTATAGTCTGGATATTGGTGCTTTGGTTGCAGGGACTAAATATCGTGGTGACTTTGAGAAGCGTTTAAAGCAATTGCTCAATGCTTTGAAAAAGAATCCAAATGCGATTCTATTCATTGACGAGATTCATATGATTATTGGTGCGGGCTCAAGTATGGGCAGTACTATGGATGCATCGAATCTGATTAAACCTGCATTGGCAAATGGAACTTTACGTTGTATTGGTTCGACGACATTCCAAGAGTATCGTCAGGTTTTTGAGAAAGACCATGCATTGTCACGTCGTTTCCAAAAGATTGATGTCAATGAACCAAGTATAAGCGAAACGATTGAAATTTTACGTGGCTTGAAAAGCAAGTTCGAAGATTTTCATCATGTTGAATACGATGATAAATCTCTCGTCGCTGCTGTTGAGTTGTCGGCTAAATTTATCAATGATCGTTTTTTACCAGATAAAGCCATCGATGTGATTGATGAGGCTGGTGCACAGCGCCGTTTAAAAGCTGAGGTTGATAGTTCAATGATTTCTGTAGAAAACATTGAAGATATCGTTTCCAAGATCGCCCGTATTCCACCGAAAACTGTGTCTAAAGATGACAAGACAGTACTTGAGAATTTAGAGCGTGACCTAAAACGTGTTGTGTTTGGTCAGGATGAAGCGATTACAGCACTTGCATCAGCGATCAAATTATCTCGTGCAGGCTTAAAAGCACCAGATAAACCAGTGGGTAGCTTTGTGTTTGCTGGTCCAACAGGCGTGGGTAAAACAGAAGTCACCAAGCAGCTAGCAAAACTACTGGGTGTGGAGCTAGTCCGTTTTGATATGTCTGAATATATGGAGCGTCATGCGGTTTCCCGTTTGATTGGTGCGCCTCCAGGTTATGTTGGATATGATCAAGGCGGTTTGTTGACCGATGCAATCCATAAAAATCCGCACTGTGTTCTATTGCTGGACGAAATTGAAAAGGCGCATCCAGATGTATTTAACTTGTTACTACAGGTGATGGATCATGGTGCGTTGACAGATAACAATGGTCGCAAGTCTGATTTTAGAAATGTGATTATTGTTTTGACCACCAATATTGGCGCAGAAAGTATTGTACGTTCAAGTATTGGTTTCACTGAGCAAGATCATAGTACAGATAATCAGGATGCCATGAAACGTGCATTCTCACCTGAATTCCGTAACCGTCTGGATGGCGTGATTCAATTTAAGGCACTTCCAACCACTGTCATTGATTCAGTGGTAGATAAGTTCTTAACAGAATTACAGGCACACCTAGATGATAAACAAGTGGTACTTGAGGTTGATCAAAGTGCGCGTGACTGGTTATCCACCAATGGTTATGACCGTCTGATGGGTGCTCGTCCAATGCAACGTCTGATTCAGGAACATTTGAAAAAGCCACTTGCCGAGATGATTCTATTCGGTGAGCTTGCTGAGCATGGCGGTAACGTTGCAGTTTCTGTGAAAACAGAAGATGGCAAAGAGGTAGGTTTAAAACTGGAAGTGTTTGAAGATCATATTAACCCGAGTGCTGAACCTGCTTAATGTTTGAACTCTCTTTTTCGATAACCCAAGTACTTAAAGTATTTGGGTTATTTTTCGTCACAGCAATTGCTGAAATTTTAGGTTGTTATTTTCCTTATTTGATTTTGAATCAAGGAAAGTCGCATTGGTTATGGGTTCCTACGGCTTTAAGCTTAACAGTCTTTGTTTGGTTACTGACTTTGCATCCTGCGGCATCAGGTCGTATTTATGCAGCCTATGGTGGAATTTATATTTTTACTGCCCTGATGTGGTTGCGTTATGTTGATCAAGTCATGCTAACGCGTTGGGATATTTTAGGTGGGATCGTTGTTGTTTGCGGTGCTTGCCTGATTATTTTACAACCGCAAGATTTGGTTCGTTAAAGGCGTGATCTCGAATTGGTTTATTTTTCAACTATTCTATGGATGAAAACACGAAAGGTCAAATTTTACTATTTTGAAGTTTTGATTAAAAAAGATAAAAAGTGCTTGTCAAATGCTGAAATAGTGCGTAATTTAGAACTTAGGAACAGTTTTTAGATATTTTAAAGAAACATGTTAAAGCATACTGTAAACACAAACGCATATTTTTATTTCTGGCACTATTAATGGTTGCCTGATGCGTTTCGGGCAGCAAAAAGGTTGCCCAACCAGTTAATACCTGATCGGCAACCCCGATCAGGTTTTTTTATGCTTTAACATTTATTATTTTTGGAGCAATGCCATGTATACATTCAACATTTCATATTTTAGCAAGATTTCTTGGTTTTACTTTGCAAAAAAATCAACATCACTTAGATCACACTTGCTCAAATAAATGATGGGACTGAACAACAGTCCAAAGGAAATCAATAATGAATGCTTTAAATGCTGCTTTGACACAACCACACACTCATTCAAAAGAATCAATACTTAGCTTGCCATCACAACTCAAAGCACAGTATCCCTTGTCTGCAACTTTAGCGCAGCAAATTTCAAACCATCGTCAAACCATTCAAAATATCTTATCAGGTCAGGATCATCGTTTAATGGTGATTACAGGACCTTGCTCGATTCATGATCCTATCGCAGTACTTGAATATGCTGATCGCCTCCAACAACTACAAGAACAAGTAAAAGATCAAATATTCTTGGTGATGCGTGCATACATTGAAAAGCCGCGCACTACCGTGGGCTGGAAAGGTTTTTTATATGATCCAAATCTGGATGATTCCTCAGATTTACAATTGGGTTTAGAGAAGTCTCGTGCGCTTTATTTACAACTGATTGAAAAAGGCTTGCCGATTGCCAGCGAAATTTTAAGTCCAATGGCAACAGGTTATTTCGATGATTTATTGGCTTGGGGTGCGATTGGTGCACGTACCAGTGAATCACAAATTCATCGTGAAATTGCTAGCCATATGCCATATAGCATCGGTTTCAAAAATGGTACAGATGGTTCAATTCAAATTGCTTTGGATGCGATTCAGTCTGCACTGCATGGTCATCAATTCTTGGGGATGACTCAACAAGGTTTACCTGCAATTTTGCATAGTAATGGAAATCCATTACCACATTTGATTTTACGTGGTTCAAATCATGGAACTAATTATGATTTGGCTTCAATCCAAGCCATGCACTTTAAACATAAGCATTTACCTGCGTTAGTCATTGATTGTAGTCATGGGAATAGTGGTAAAGATCCATTACAGCAGCCGAATGTTTTAAAGCAAATCATTGCAGAACGTGCGGAATCCAAAGTACGTGGTGTGATGATTGAAAGTCATTTGGTGGATGGCAATCAAAAGATTTCTTGTGATATGAACTATGGCCAATCCGTCACAGATGGTTGTTTAGGTTGGGATAAAACTGAACAGTTATTGCTGGATGTTGCTGAGCAGATGAGAAGACATTAAATTGATTTAACAGCCAGTTTATGAATAAGCTGGCTATTTTTTGCGTAAAAATAGCCTAAGTAACTAGGCTATCTAAAATCAATAAGCTAATCTACTGGCTTTGATTTTCTAAAAACTTGCCAATTTCCTGACTAAATTTTCTAGGTTCAGTAATTAGTGGTGTATGCCCAGAACGTTCAAAATAAACCGCTTTGGCATTGCTCAGACTTTTAGCAATGATGGTTTGCCCCGTTTCAGGATAAAGTGTTGAACCACGCCCAATAAAGAAAGTGGTTGGACAGTTCACTCGACTAATGGCTTCGCGATAATCCTCAGTATGATTTAAATAGTTTTCCACATACCAAAGCAGGTAATCCAAACGCTGGATAGGCAATAAATATTTTTGTAAAGAAGGGCGGTTGAGCGCTGCTTTAAATAGTTTGCCACTATAAGGATTGCTACTTTGTAACTCAAGAAAATTACTCCATGCGTTGACTAATTGATCACGAGCAGATGCAGCTAAATCTTCAAATTGGGTTGCCTGTCTATTTGCTGAGAGTACGTTTTGAATATCCAGTAGCAGCGATTTAAATAGGGGATGCTTTTGCCCAAGTAAACCATATTGCCAGGAATCATCCACAGGAATCTTTGGGGTTTGGTCAATATGCAGATAGGCTTTGAGTTTTTGTGCCAAACCACCGTGCTTAAAGCCATGCATGGCTGTGGTTGCACCCATGGAATAGCCAATCAGAATAAATTGGTCTAACTTGAGTTGCTTGATGAGGGTATTCACATCATTCCAGTGACTTGAGATTGCATCCATTTCAGGAATAGCACAGTCTTTTGAGCCGCCAAAACCACGCCAGTCGGGAATGATAAATTCATATTTTTTACGGCTTGCAAATAAAAATGGAAGCCATAGCCAGCTTTGCATGCCCAATCCTGACAGGACGAGTACAGGTTTGCCCTCACCAACACGTCTGACAAACAATTTTTCCTGATCAGGCATGGTATAAAACGGCATTATTTTTCTCTAGCTCCGTTGGCTTTTTCAAACTTTTTAAGTTGTGGAATCATTTGTTCTAACCATCTTATCCATTCGATTTCTTTAATGATACCGAGTTCCAGAATCATTTTATGAATAAATAAGACACGATTAGTAGGTTCATTATTTTTAAAATCCTTATCATGGATGGTTTGATAAAGACTAAGTTTTTCTTTATGAAGTTCTAGATGTCGTTCAAGTTCAGGCAAAATATTATTGCCGCCAAGTTGTGCTTCGGCCCTTAATCTAACCATCAGGTCATCACGCAGCTGGGCAGGCTCGCTTTGTTGTTCAACCCATGCAGCAAGTTCTATTCTGCCTAGTGCTTCGACTTGATAGGTTTTTTTTCGGCTGTTTGCAGCCTGTTCTTCTAATGTAGAAATCCATCCTTTTTTCAGCATTCCATTGAGTTCGCGGTAAATTTGCTGATGAGTCGCGTTCCAAAAGAAGCCCATTGAACGGTCAAAACGACGAGCTAAATCAAAACCTGTACTTGGTTTCTCTAATAAGCTTGTCAATAAAACATGGGCAAGTGACATGATGATCCGTAATAAAAAATGACTCATCAGAATTATGCAATATGTTGCATAAAAATCAAATCTTGTTTATAAGTTTATGCAACAAGTTGCATTAGCAAGCAGATTGCTAGCCAAAGGAGAAAACATGTCAGCTTATCCACATTTATTACAACCACTTGACTTGGGTTTTACCACATTAAAGAACCGTGTGCTTATGGGCTCTATGCATATTGGTTTAGAGGAAGCACCTCAAGGCTATGAACGTATGGCTGCATTTTATGCAGAACGTGCCAAAGGTGGTGTAAGTCTGATTGTAACTGGCGGTGTTTCTCCAAATGATGATGGTGTTGTATTTGCACACGGTACAAAATTAGATACCGTCGAAGAAGCTGAAAAACATAAAGTTATTACTCAGGCTGTACATGAAGCTGGTGGAAAGATCGCAATGCAAATTTTGCATACGGGGCGTTATTCTTATCAAGCAAACAATGTTGCGCCATCAGCGATTCAAGCGCCCATTAATCCAATCAAACCTAAAGCATTAAGTTCGGCAGAAGTTCAGCAAACGATTGATGACTTTGCCAACTGTGCCAAGCTTGCACAATATGCAGGGTATGATGGTGTTGAAATCATGGGTTCAGAAGGTTACTTGATCAATGAATTCATTGCTGCTCGTACCAACCACCGTGATGACGAATGGGGCGGTAGCTACGAAAATCGTATCCGCTTTCCTATTGAAATCGTTAAACGTACTCGTGACTTAGTTGGCGAAAACTTTATTATTATTTATCGTTTATCGATGCTTGATTTAGTCGAAGGTGGTTCAAGTTTAGAAGAAGTTGTACAACTTGCTAAAGAAATTGAAAAAGCAGGTGCAACAATTATCAATACAGGGATTGGTTGGCACGAAGCGCGTATTCCAACGATTGCAACGAAAGTACCGCGTGCTGCATTTACATGGGTAACTGAAAAGCTAAAAGGCTCAGTTTCAATTCCGTTAATCACATCGAACCGTATCAACACACCTGAAATGGCTGAACATGTACTGGCTTCAGGTCATGCGGATATGATTTCGATGGCTCGCCCAATGTTGGCTGATGCCGATTTTGTATTGAAAGCGAGTGAAGGTCGTAGTGATGAAATCAATACCTGTATTGGTTGTAACCAAGCATGTTTAGATCATATTTTCTCGATGAAGATTGCAACATGCTTAGTTAATCCACGTGCATGTTATGAAACTGAGCTGATTTTTAAAGAAACAAATGCAATAAAAAATATTGCAGTAATTGGTGCAGGTCCAGCGGGTCTAAGTTTTGCAACATATGCAGCGAGTCGTGGTCATAAAGTTAAAGTGTTTGATTCAAATAATCAGATTGGTGGTCAGTTTAATATTGCTAAGACCATTCCTGGTAAAGAAGAGTTTTACGAAACTTTACGCTATTTCAAACGTCAAATTGAGTTACAGCCGAATATTGAGCTGGTACTCAATCATACAGTGACTTATGAAGAACTCAGCCAGGCTAATTATGATGAGATTGTTGTTGCAACAGGTGTAACACCGCGTCAATTACAATTTGAAGGTATTGATCATCCAAAAGTATTGAGCTACATCCAAGTATTAAAAGAGCGTGTTCCAGTCGGTAAGCGTGTTGCGATTATTGGTGCTGGCGGTATTGGTTTTGATACGGCTGAATATTTAAGCCATGAGGGTGAAAGCGGTAGTTTAAATCCACAGAAATTCTATGATGAATGGGGCATTGATACCACTTATGCGCATGTAGGTGGCTTAAAACAGCCTGAGCTAGAGAAATCTGAACGTGAGATTTACCTATTACAACGTAAAACAGCCGCTGTTGGTGCTGGATTAGGTAAAACGACTGGTTGGATTCATCGTACAGGCTTAAAACATCGCGATGTGAAAATGATTGCAGGCGCAAGCTATGACAAAGTGGATGATCAAGGATTACATATTACTGTAGATGGTCAGACCACAGTGTTAGATGTTGATAATGTTGTGATTTGTGCTGGTCAAGAATCATATACAGCAATGTTTGATCAACTCAAAGCAGATGGTAAGAATGTTCACTTGATCGGTGGTGCGAAGGAAGCTGGTGAATTAGACGCTAAACGTGCGATTCGTCAAGGTGCTGAGTTAGCAGCAGTTCTATAAGTAAAAGATGAGACATTCTCTATGTTAGGAGAATGTCTCAAACTTCATTAGCTAAAATATAAGGAAATTACAATGACAATCGAAACAACTAAGCAAGCGCTAGAAAAATGGCATCAGATGATCAAAACAGGTGATATGTCATCTTTAAATGAATTACTGGCAGATGATGTCGTGTTTCGTTCGCCTGTGGCATACAAACCTTATGAGGGCAAGCATGTGGTATTTTTTATCCTGACCAATGTAATTCAAGTTTTTCAGGACTTTACTTATCACCGTGAATTTTATACCGAAGATGGGGAAAATGTGGTACTGGAATTTAGTGCCAATGTCAGCGGAAAATCATTAAAAGGCATCGATATGATTCGTTTTAATGAGCAAGGTAAAATCATTGATTTTGAAGTGATGATTCGCCCAATGAGTGGCTTGGCGGCATTGGCTGAACAGATGGGCGCAAGATTTGCTCAATATCAACCAAATTAATTAATACAAAATAGCCTAAGTAAAAATAATCCCCAAAATTATAAAGTTGTGCTGATTTTTATTATTTTACAAATTGCTCTTAACTTGCTTTTGAAAATTGGTATAACCAATATGTGGAGTTTATAAAGATGTGGTTAAAACTTGCAACTTTTGGATTATTACCCGTAGTGCTAATACAAGGCACAAAAGTTCGTAGCAATACACCACGTCTGCCAGAAGCAAGCGGTGATCGTGAGGGCAAGACTGGGCAGGGAAAACCCCTGTCACTTTTGATTCTGGGTGATTCAGCAGCAGCAGGTGTTGGTGTGGAAACACAACAGGAAGCTTTGTTAGGTGCAATTATTGCCGAGTTGCAGAATGAGTATGTGTTGCAATGGAAGCTGCATGCCAAAACAGGTGATACCACAAAACAGGTTTTACAGGCGATCCATGATTTAGAACCACAAAGCTATGATGTGGTGGTTACTTCCATAGGTGTGAATGATGTCACCAAATTAATTTCTGCTAAAACTTGGATAAAACAACAAAAACAATTATTTACTCAAATACAAAACCGTTTCCAGCCAAAACTGATTATTGTGTCAGGTGTGCCACCCATGCAACATTTTCCAGCACTACCTCAGCCATTGGCTTGGCTGTTTGGAAAATATGCCGAACAAATGAATGACGCATTAAAACAGTGGTTAGCTCCACAGCCACAATTTAGATTTATTCAATACGATATTAAAAATTTTCAGGCGATGAATTTACCGATGGCCAGTGATGGCTTTCATCCAAGTAAAGAAATTTATGCAATTTGGGGGCAACAGGTCGCAGCATTGGTGCGACAAACATTTAACGCATAGTCAGAGACGGTAATTGAACATGGGCGGATCTGTTTTAAACAAGCTTAAAGTTTTAGCTTTGGACGTACTGGATTCAGTCGTTGGTGCTGAGCAACCGAAAATGTATTATGACCCGCAAGGGAAAATTAAAGATGTTCTGGAAAGATTACCACAGTTAAAACAGAAATATCGCCCAACTTTTTGGCTCAGCAATAGCCATGTTCATCTTTTATATTTTGATTTAATCAAGAAGAAAACCAGCAAGCTTGAGTATGATCGTATTGATCAGTTGACCATGCAGGATGGTGGTGTTACTGCAATCGCATGGTATGGCTATGATTTGCCAGTCGATACCCCAACTGTTGTGATCATGCATACTATTACAGGTACACCTGAAAGTATGCGTGAACTTGTTAAAGACTTACATGCATATACGGGTTGGCGGATTGCACTTTGTTTACGCCGTGGACATGCAGGGTTACCGATGCCTGTGCCACAAATTTCCCTGTTTGGTTCAACCCATGACTTAAAAGAACAACTTGGACATATTCAAAACCTATTTCCAGACTCAGACTTATATGCGGTGGGTTCATCGGCTGGGACTGGATTATTGGTCCGCTATTTGGGCGAACAAGGCGAAGATACGCCATTTAAGGCCGCTTTTGCCATGTGTCCAGGTTATAACACTGAACTTAGCTTTAAAAATGTACATCCTTTTTATAGCAAAATGATGACCAAAAAATTATTTAAGTATTTTATTCATCCTTATCAAAATACATGGAGCAACATTGCTTCTCTTAAAAAAGTGCTCACCACGACCAGTTTGGAAGAATTTGAAAAAGAATATTTTGAAATGGCAGGCTTTCAGGATTATCAAAGTTATTGCCAAGCCATTAACCCGATTTATGTGTTTGAGAATGTTAAAATTCCATTGATGATTTTGAATGCTGAAGATGATCCTGTCTGTTCCATTAAAAATCTGGAACCTTATAAAGAGACTATTCAGCAGATGGAAAATGTTGTGGTAGTGACTACCAAAAAGGGCAGTCATTGTGGTTTTTATGAAAGCTTAGCAGTGAAATCATGGGCATCACGCTTGATGTCAGATTTTTTGAAGAGTTATTCATAAAGTTTAGCTGTAAAAAAGCCAGTTGAATTCAACTGGCTTTTTACTACAATCAATTAATTGTTCAGTGCAGGGGTTGCAGCGGCAATTGCGGCAGCAACAGCATCATCTTCACTTTGGGCTGGTGTCGATGGCTTTGGTGCTTTTACAGGTTCAGTTTTTGGTTGTTCTGTTTTAGCAGGCTTTTGCTCAGCCTGAACTGCTGGTTTAGGCTGTTCAGTACGTGGCGTTTCAGGTTGAGTGCTTGTATCTGTAGAAGTTTGTGCCTGAGTAGGGCGTGTTTCACCACGAATTTCAGTGGTCGTATTTGGTGTTTCCTCACGGCTTGTTTCAATCACTGGCTCAGGTGCGGGTTCCGCACTTTCTAGAGACTCAAATTCCTGAATTTTTTCAGGTTCAGGCTGAGTCGTTTGTGTCTCGGTTGCCTGTTCTTGCTGCTCTTCTTTCGGTTCTTCTTTTTTCACACAAGCAGTTAATAAAAGACCAGTCGCAAGTGCTGCACAAATTAAAAGTTTTTTATTTGCCATTGCTAAAACAACATATTGAATAAGGACAGCACGGATTATAGCAATAAAACCAGGTGAAGAAATCCCTACGGTTATCGGCTTTGATGATATTTTATAAATGTTTGCTGAGAGAGCGCTATTTTAAAATAAAATCACAGTAAATCTGGGGAAAAATTGCGGTATTTGTTCCATGCTATTGATCAGCCAAATATCATGTAGGGATGAAAAATCCACAAATCCCATAAATTTTTATCGAAAATGCTGATAGAATAGTCGATTGTTTATAGTTCTTTGAATTGGTGCGGTTTGACTTTGCTTTCTTGGTGCAGAGTACAGTAAAATTGCCCAACATTGTAGGCCGATTTCGGCTCGATTGTACGAGAAACTCAATGACCCATTTTATTTTTGTCACTGGTGGTGTGGTTTCATCACTAGGTAAAGGTATTTCTGCTGCTTCTGTTGCCGCACTTTTGGAAGCTCGTGGCTTAAAAGTCACGATGGTAAAGATGGATCCATATATTAATGTCGATCCAGGTACCATGAGCCCATTCCAGCACGGTGAAGTTTTCGTCACAGAGGATGGTGCTGAAACTGACTTAGATTTGGGCTATTACGAACGTTTCCTGCGTCGCGCCAAAATGACCAAGCTGAACAACTTCACCAGTGGTCGTGTTTATCAGGACGTACTCAATAAAGAACGTCGTGGTGACTACTTGGGCGGTACAGTTCAGGTGATTCCACACATTACCGATAATATTAAGGAACGTGTACTTCGCGCAGGCGAGGGTTATGACGTTGCAATTGTTGAGATTGGCGGTACAGTGGGTGATATTGAATCACTTCCATTTATGGAATCGGTACGTCAGCTTATGGTTGAGCTGGGTCATAAACGTACCATGCTGATGCACTTAACCTTATTGCCATATATTAAGTCTGCGGCTGAACTAAAAACCAAGCCAACCCAGCACTCTGTTAAGGAACTGCTTTCGATTGGTATCCAGCCAGACATCCTGATCTGCCGTACTGAACATGAAGTTGATGCGGACACCATTCGTAAAATTGCACTATTTACCAATGTAGAAGCACGTGCAGTTATTGCATGTCCAGATGCAAAAACCATTTATCAAATTCCACGCAATTTCTACGAACAAAATGTCGATGATTTAATCTGTGAACGTTTTGGTTTTAATGACTTGCCAGAAGCCAATCTTGAAGACTGGGATAATGTGGTTGAAGCATTACTCAATCCAGAATACACCGTGCGCGTGGCAATGGTTGGTAAATATGTTGAGTTACCCGATGCCTATAAATCTGTCAATGAAGCACTTTTACATGCAGGCATTAAAAACCGCGTTAAAGTACAGATTGACTATGTTGATGCTGAATCTCTAGAGGGTCAGGATATTTCGGTTCTTGAAACGGCTGACGCAATCCTTGTTCCAGGTGGTTTTGGTGAGCGTGGTACTGAGGGTAAAATGCGTGCGATTCAATATGCACGTGAAAATAAGGTTCCTTTCCTGGGTATTTGTTTAGGTATGCAATTGGCGGTGATTGAATATGCACGTCATGTCGCAGGGTTGCCTGAAGCAACTTCAACTGAATTTAACCGTTCCACCAAATATCCACTCATTGGCTTAATTACTGAATGGCTGGATGAGCGTGGCGAATTACAACACCGTAGTCTTGAATCAGACTTAGGCGGCACCATGCGTTTGGGTGCACAAAAGTCTGAATTGGTTGATGGTGCAAAAATTCGTACAATTTATGGTCAATCAGAAATTATTGAGCGTCATCGCCATCGTTATGAAATGAATGATCGTTTTATTGAGACCATAGAACAGGCAGGTATGAAGATTTCAGGCTATTCTTCAGTACAACATTTGGTTGAAACTGTAGAAATTCCTGAACATCCTTGGTTTATTGCGGTACAATTCCATCCAGAATTTACAAGCTCACCACGTGATGGTCATCCATTATTTGCCAGTTTTATTGACGCTGCAAAGAAACAGCATCAAAAGAGTAAATAATATAGACTTAGATAAACTGGGAAAGTTTAAATGTCACAATTAAAACCACAAGAAGTTGTACGTTTAGGCGATATACAAATGGCAAATCATTTGCCATTTGTATTATTTGGCGGAATGAATGTACTTGAGTCAAAAGATTTAGCGTTTGAGATTGCTGAAACTTATATTGATATCTGTAAACGATTAAACATTCCTTATGTGTTTAAAGCGAGCTTTGACAAGGCCAACCGTTCCAGCCTGAACTCGTTTCGTGGACCTGGCCTGGAAAAAGGCATCGAATGGCTGGGGGAGATTAAAAAACAGTTTAATGTCCCAATCATTACTGATGTGCATGAACCGTATCAGGCAGCACCCGTTGCCGAAGTTGCCGACATTATTCAGCTTCCTGCATTCCTCAGTCGCCAGACTGATCTCGTTGAAGCAATGGCAAAAACCCAAGCCATTATCAATATCAAAAAAGCACAGTTTCTTGCCCCACATGAAATGCGCCATATCCTGCATAAATGTCTAGAAGCGGGAAATGACAAACTTATCCTTTGTGAACGTGGTTCAGCATTTGGCTATAACAACCTTGTTGTGGATATGCTGGGCTTTGACATCATGAAAGAAATGAATGTACCCGTATTCTTTGATGTGACCCACGCTTTACAAACACCAGGTGGACGTGCTGATTCCGCTGGTGGTCGCCGTGCCCAAATCACGACTTTAGCGCGTTCAGGTATGGCAACGGGCTTGGCAGGATTATTTCTTGAAGCACATCCAGACCCTGAACATGCAAAATGCGATGGACCATGTGCCTTGCGTTTATCACAGCTTGAGCCATTCTTGGCGCAATTAAAAGAATTGGATACTTTAGTTAAAGGATTCAAAAAGTTAGATACCCATTGATGCATTCAGTTGCATCTTTTTATTCATTCAACAGAGGAATTGTTCATGAGCCAAATCGTTGACATTCGTGCACGTGAAATTTTGGACTCTCGTGGTAACCCAACCATCGAAGCAGACGTTATTTTAGAATCTGGGGTTGTTGGTCGTGCATGTGCACCATCTGGTGCTTCAACTGGTTCTCGTGAAGCTTTGGAACTGCGTGATGGTGACAAGTCGCGTTACTTGGGTAAAGGTGTTAAAAATGCGGTTAATAACGTAAACACTTTAATCCGTGATGCTTTAGTGGGTAAATCAGTATTTGAACAAAAAGACATCGATAACACGATGATCGAGCTTGATGGTACTGAAAACAAAGAAAAACTAGGTGCTAACGCAACTCTAGCTGTTTCTTTGGCTGCTGCTCGCGCTGCTGCTACTGAAAAGAAAATTCCTCTTTTCCAATACATCGCAGACTTGCGTGGTCAAACAACTTTGAGCATGCCTGTACCAATGATGAACATCATCAATGGTGGCTCGCATGCAGACAACAATGTGGATATTCAAGAGTTTATGATTGAGCCAGTAGGCTTCACTTCATTCTCTGAAGCATTACGTGCGGGTGTTGAAATCTTCCATTCTCTAAAATCAGTTTTAAACAAAAAGGGTTTAAATACTGCTGTGGGTGATGAAGGTGGTTTTGCTCCGAACTTGCGTTCAAATGAAGAAGCAATCACTGTTATTCTTGAAGCGATTGGTCAAACTGGTTACAAAGCGGGTTCTGACATTATGTTAGCACTTGACTGTGCATCTTCAGAATTTTACAAAAATGGTCAATATATTCTTGCAGGTGAAGGCAATAAAGCATTCACAAGCAATCAATTCTCTGATTATTTAGCTGGTCTTGTAAATCAATATCCAATCATTTCGATTGAAGATGGTTTGGATGAGTCTGACTGGGAAGGCTGGAGCTATCTGACTTCAATCCTTGGTGATAAAATCCAATTGGTTGGCGACGATTTATTCGTAACTAATCCTAAGATTTTACAACGTGGTATTGATGAGAAAGTGGGTAACTCTATTCTGATCAAGTACAACCAGATCGGTACATTAAGTGAAACTCTGGATGCGATCTACCTTGCGAAAGCTAATGGTTACAGCACTGTAATCTCGCACCGTTCAGGTGAAACTGAAGATTCAACCATTGCTGACTTGGCAGTCGGTACAGCAGCAGGTCAAATCAAGACAGGTTCACTTTGCCGTTCTGACCGTGTTGCGAAATACAACCAATTGCTTCGTATTGAAGAATTAACCCATGCCGCTTATCGTGGTAAGGCTGAGTTCAAAGGTCTAAAATAAGGTCAAGCTTTAGCCATGTTAAAACTTCTTGAGAGCCTTTCTTTACAAAAGAGAAAAACTTTACGAATTCAGAATCCTATAGAATTTGTGACAGGTTTTTCTTTCAAGAGGGATGTGGGGAGTTTTTCATGCTAGATGTGTTTCGATCGACTTCGAGTAAATTGATTCTGTTGCTTGTGATTGCTTTGGTTGCAAGTTTACAGTATCAATTTTGGTTGGGTGAGGGAGGCTATTTCCCTCATCAGGCTTTAACTCAACAAATTAAGCAGCAAGCAGAAATTAATACTGAGCTAAAGGAACGTAACCGTATTTTAGCAGCCGAAGTTTTCGACTTGAAAAATGGAACGGAAGCGATCGAAGAACATGCACGTTTGGATTTAGGTTTAGTTAAACCTAATGAAACTTTTGTGCAGATGAGCACAATTAGTACACATTACAAACCGATTTATATTGATCCAAATGCAAAAGTAGATGTCGCAACTAATGAAAACCCAGACTAAGCTGTGGGCTGTTGTTCCAGCCGCAGGTTTGGGCAGTCGTTTTTCAAAAACTGAATTAAAACAATATCAATATATTCAAAACTATACTGTACTTGAGCATACTGTAAATCGTCTTAATAGCTTGGATTTAGCAGGATGTGTGCTTGCAATAGGCTCACAAGATAACTTTGCCAAAACACTTTCTTTTCAGCATAAAGATAAGTTACATTTTTGCTTAGGTGGTGCAGAGCGTGTTCATTCTGTACTGAATGCCCTCATTTATTTATCTGAAATTGCCCATGAAGATGATTGGGTATTAGTGCATGATGCAGCACGTCCATGTGTGACGCAGGAAAATTTACAGCTATTGGTTAATACTGCAATAGCGCATAACCAAAGTGCAATTTTAGCAATCCCAGTTCGTGATACCTTAAAACTGGTGCACACTGAAAATCAGATTGAGAAGACAGTCAGCCGTGAATTGTTGTGGCAGGCACAAACCCCGCAGATGGCAAAATTAAAGATATTAAAAAATGCGCTTGAAACAGCATTAGCTAATCACATTGTAATTACTGATGAGGCAAGTGCTTTAGAATATATCAATCAGGCTGTACAAGTGGTGCAAGGTCGTTCAGACAACATCAAAATTACCTATGCCGATGATCTGGAACTTGCCCGATTAATTCTGCAATCACAAAATTCTCACTAGTTTTAATCCGTTTTGCTTTACATAATTTATAGTTAAATAGCCTAAGTAAAATTAGTGGAATATTAATATTTTAACATCAATATAAATCACAACAATTTCACTATTTGTTAAATTTGAACCACATACTTTATAATGGATCAACAAATGAAAAAGTTATTAATCGCGGGTGTTTTTACGTTTACATTAGTGGGTTGTGCATCTACACCACCGCAAGCTCAGGGTATGATGCAGGAAACTATTCGTTATTCATCTAGCCCATGTTTTGGTGCCTGTCCAATTTACTCAGTGGAAATTTCTCCATCTGGAGCGGTGCATTTTGATGGGAAACAATATACAAAAGTAACAGGAACCCAAGATTTAACAGTAAGCCCATCTGTTTATAAGAAGCTTCAACAAGAATTACAAACTTATCGTCCTGAAACGGGAGCAAATGTAAAGACTACAGGATGCCAGCAAACAGCAACCGATCAACCAAGTGCATATTTCTGGTGGAAACGTCCTGATGGTACGGTAACACGTTTAAGTCACTATATGGGCTGTATTTCACCAGCAAATATTGAGTTAAATAAGCTGATTGAAAACATACCGAAATTAATTGGTATTGAGGATTTAGTACATTAATGCCAAGCTGTAAAAATGGACAAAATGAGCATTTATGTTAGTATAGTTATAAGCGCAATCTTGCGGAGGAGTCATCAATGACAGCTTTTACAATCATGCAAATGAGTATGCAAGAAGAAGATCATCTTCCTGACCTTGCTGTACAAGCGTTCCGCAATGCCTTTAAGCAGGCAAGTGAATGTTCTGAAGTTGTTTATGTAAAAGATCGTCAATTGTTAAAGCGGTTCCCTAATGGTGAGATCAAAGTACTACAAGATCTTTCAACATCGTATCAATCACTTGCAACTTCTCAACGTATCTTCAAACGTAAGAAAAAGTCTGTGACTGTTTAGAAATATGCGACAGCCACGTATTCGTATGTTTGCAGGACCAAATGGTTCTGGAAAAAGTACCATCAAGGACTATTTATTGCCCCGACATATTGGGGCATATTTAAATGCAGATGAGCTTGAAAAAGTTTTAAATCAAACACAAATTCTTGATCTGAATAGTTATCATGAGTTGCTGGATGTCGAAAAACTCATTGATTTTTTAAAGACCAAAAAGAAAAAGATAAATCAACAAATATGTGATTTATTGAGTCAGGAACCTGAATTATTTGCCGAGAGACAAATCCTTTTTGCAAAAGTTGATGTCGATTCTTATCTTGCAGCCCGAATCATTGATTTTATTCGTTTAGAATTTTTAAGATTAAAGATCAGTTTTACTTTTGAGACGGTAATGTCTCACATCAGTAAAGTTGAATTTTTAAAAGATGCACAAGAACAAGGGTTTAAAACATATTTATATTATGTTGCAACAGTGAATCCTGAAATTAATATCGCACGTGTCCACTATCGGGTAAGTATAGGTGGGCATCCTGTACCAGAACAAAAGATTCGTGATCGCTATTATCGTAGCCTGGATCTGCTTATGCAAGCAGTCGAAGTCACAGATCGAACTTATTTATTTGATAATTCATCTGATGGTGAAAAGGCTGCTTTTCTAGCGGAAATTGAACAAGCCGAAGTGTTAAAACTTAATGAGAATATGACTGAATTTCCACTTTGGTTTGTCGAAAAAGTTCTATCTGATTTTTAATAACATACTAATAATCAATTGGTTAAAAGATGCATAAAAAATAACTTTGCTTTCTCACCTAATTAACATAATATAAAAAAATATAATATTATATGGTGTAATGATGTCTAGTATTCTCTTAGCATTGATCGGTGGTGGAGTTTTGGGCATTGCCGTTGTGGGCTATTTATATATCAATGG
>NZ_DDAH01000087.1:3199-3621 GCF_002333245.1 Acinetobacter sp. UBA2063 | reverse complement strand
ATCATGAGCATGCAAAATTACAAAGAGTTGGCTGCATTTTAAGGTGAACGTGCATGAAAGCAAATTTTTATCTGGTAGCCATTCAATATTCATTCATAAATTATATTCTGGCTTCAAACCTTGTCGAGTGTGTTATGAAATCTAAATACCGTAATCCATCTGCCCTAAAGATCAATTCGATTGAATCCAGCAATTCAATCATTAAAAATAGAGTTTTTACTCTATTTTTGTGATGCAAATCAGATTATTATTTGGTTTTAATGAAAAAATAAGCAACAAGATTAGAAGTATAGTGACAGGATTAGGGATGAGGAAAGGGATTCTTGCCGTGGGGGCAATGCTGATGTTGGGGGCAAGTATGCAGGTTAATACAGATACTAAAATTTGTGTTTTTGACTTGTTGGGAAAATCTGGCGAGGCCT
>NZ_DDAH01000087.1:0-3032 GCF_002333245.1 Acinetobacter sp. UBA2063 | reverse complement strand
CCTATAAAGCTCTGGAGATTGAGAAAGGACTGCGAACAACAGGGCAATGTTTGACAACGTTCCTGTTGTGAATATTACGATTGAGTTGATTATTCGCCCAAACTCTTTTCCCGCAGGTTTCTCTCTGAATTCACGGGAATGGCTTATACAACAAATTTCAACAAGTTTTGCCATGATTAAACGGCTTGAGGATGCCATTCCAACAAAATATAAATATTCGATTTCTAAGGAAGAGGTTGAGAATTATGAAAAACTTTTTAGGGAGCAACGAATCCGTTTTACCAAAGATGGTATTTATGACCCAGTGATGATGGGTGTTTTGAAACGGGCACGTTGTTCAGTGGAAAGAACCCGTTTTGAATGTTCATTGGGAGGTGAATAAAAATCTGAATCCAGATTGAATTGTGTGGTGATTTGAACAAATCATTTGATAGGGAAAATAGATATTTTATCAATGAGTAAAATATGATGAGTGCTATTAAAAATCAGTAAAACCCGATGTATGTAAATAAAAGGACTAGGCTTTTAGTCAAGATCTGACTATATTCGTCTCTCGCTAGTGGAAAAATATGCAAAAACAGCAAATAAGGGAAAACAAAATGAAAAAAGGACTTTTGGCATTGAGTGCTGCGACTCTATTTGTCATGACTACTCCTGTACAGGCAAAACAAGAAATTTGCGTATTCGATTTGTTGGGTAGGGCTGGAGAGTCTTACAAACTGATCGAGGAATGGAAGCTGGCCGCCAAAAACTGGCAGGGTGATATAGAGCTGATTCCTTATCAGGATGAGAAAAAAGCAGAACAGGATTTCGATGCAGGGAAGTGTGACGGTGTCTATATGACCTCCATGCGTGCCCGTAAATACAACAAGTTTGCGGGTTCAATTGATGCTGTGGGCGCGGTTACCAGTAATGCCATTGCCCAAAAAGCCATTAGCTTTGTGTTGGATAATCGCAACAAGCACCGTCTAACCGCGTCAGTTGGGGGTGAGAAACATGAGGTTGCAGGGATTATTCAAGTCGGACTGGCCTATATCTTTGTTCGGGACAAAAATATTGACACCATTGAAAAGGCCAAAGGCAAAAAATTCGCCTACCTCCACTATGACCAGGCACAAAAGACGATTGTTGAAAGCATTGATCTGATTGCCGTGCCATCCGACATTTCAGACTTTGTGAAGAAGTTTAACAGTGGTCAGGTCGATGTGATTGCCGCACCTGCCTATGCATATAAACCTCTGGAAATTAGCAAGGGTATGGCAAATGGGGCATTATTCAATTTTCCAGCGGTTAACATTACGGGCGACTTAATTATCAAGCCTGGAAAATTCCCTGCAAATTTTGGTACACAGTCACGTCAGTGGTTCATCAACAAATTACCAGGCAACTTCGCAACAGTACATCGTCTAGAGGCTGGCATGGATGCCAGAAGAATCACCCTGTCCAATGAAGACAAGATCCGCTATCAGAAACTACTGCGTGATGGACGCATGAATTTGACCAGACAGGGAGTGTACGATGCCAGCATGATGAGCGTGCTGAAGCGTGCACGCTGTACGGTGGAGCGGACCAATTTTGAGTGTTCACTCAGTGGTGAATAAGACCTGTAAAAATTATCAATTTACAAAAAAATTGTGCGGCTTATAACAAATTTACCCATGAAAATGAGTGAATAAGATCAAGCAGGACAAAAAATAAACAATATTGATATAAAAATAGAGTACGAGCTTTATTCTTTTTCAAGAAACATGATTAATATTTGCTTCCAACAAGGAGACAAACATAAAGTTTGTGAAAGGATGAAAAATATGAAAAAAATTGCATTAGCTATTGCAACAACTTCAATCTTAGGTGTATCTGCCTCAACTCAGGCGGCAGTTAATGTGTGTGTATTCGACTTATTAGGAAAGTCAGGTGAATCATACAAAATGATGCAGGACTGGGCACTGGCTGCAAAAAGCTGGGGTGCTGACGTTAACCTTCAGGCAATTACTGATGAGCAGGTGGCGGACAACAACTTTAAGGCGGGTAAATGTGATGCTGTGGCAATGACAGCAATGCGTGCACGTCCGTACAACAAGTTTGCGGGTTCTATTGACTCTTTAGGCGGTGCGCCAAGTAATGAGATTGCTCAACGTGCGATTACCTATGTACTGGATGCACGTAATGCAGCAAAAATGACCACCAATCTTGGTGGTAATAAATACGAAATTGGTGGTATTGCTCCATTAGGTGCGGCTTATATTTTCGTGCGTGATAAGAGCATTAGCTCAATCGAAAAAGCAGCGGGTAAAAAATTCGCGGTATTGGGTCATGACGACGCGCAAAAAATTATGGTACAACGCGTAGGTGCACAAGCTGTACTTTCTGATATTTCTAACTTTGCTGCTAAATTTAACAACGGACAAGTAGATATGGTAGGCGCTCCTGCTTATGCATATAAGCCATTAGAGTTGAGCAAAGGTTTAGGTGCTAACGGTGCGATGTTCAACTTCCCAGTATTACAAGTAACTGCGGATCTTGTGTTACGCCCAGAAAAATTCCCAGCTGGTTTTGGTCAAAAATCGCGTGATTATTTTGTGAAGCAACTTCCAAAATCTTTCGCAATGATCAAACGTTATGAAGCTGAAATCCCAGCAAAATACAAAATGAACTTAACTGCTGAAGACAAATTAAAATATCAAAAATTAATGCGTGATGGTCGTATGGACTTAACTAAACGTGGTATTTACGATGCAGGCATGATGTCTGTATTGAAGAAAGCTCGTTGTTCAGTAGACAAGGCGAACTTTGAATGTGCTTTACCTGGTGAATAATCAGTAATTGCTAAAGTAAACACTTAAAGCCTAGATTTATCTAGGCTTTTTGTTTTTTTAAGCATTGTCATTTAAGTCATTGTCTTTAACTGCTAAGATTATGATTATACAGAGACATAAGAAATCAAATGGAATAGAGAAGATTTAAGAATATATTAAAGCCATCAAAAGCAATGATGGCTATTTTCAAATCTATTAGGACTTACGCACTGTTAT
>NZ_DDAH01000124.1:23312-24504 GCF_002333245.1 Acinetobacter sp. UBA2063 | reverse complement strand
CGCTCTTCCGATCTACTAATATTTTTTAAGAAAATTTGATCCAAGCCTAGTTGTGCAATTGTTTTAATTACAATAAAGATAGAAGCAGCTAAAGATATTTCGCCGTAAATAGATGGACCTGTATATTTTGCAACAGCAGAAATAATGAATATTAACCCAAATAATGATATTGCTTTTTCTACAAGCATCCACATTGAGTTTCTGATTCTTGGGTCATCTACAACCCTTTTAATTGAAATATACATTTTATTTATAAGCGAATATCTACATCTGTATGATTTAAAATATATTTTAAATCGTATAAAACATATTTTTCTTTAGCCAATGCTTTAAATTCATCTATAGACATCCGTTTAAATTGATTATGCGCAACTGCTAAAACAATGGCATCATATTTAGCGTTCGCCAAACTAGAAACAGGGTCTATACCATATTCCTTTGCTGCGTCTAACGGATCCACCCACGGGTCATAAATATCTAAATCTAAATCATATTCTTTTAAAGCTTTGACCATATCTACAATTTTAGTATTGCGAATATCTGGACAGTTCTCTTTAAAACTCAAACCCATCACTAAAATTTTTGAACCCACCACTTGTATACGCTGCTTCACCATCTCTTTAATCAATTGTGTTGCAACATATTCACCCATACGGTCATTTAAACGCCGTGCCGCTAAAATAATTTCTGGTTGCAAGCCTAAAGACTGTGCTTTATGGGTTAAATAATATGGGGCTTCCCCTATACAGTGCCCACCCACCAAACCAGGGCGGAAAGGTAAAAAATTCCACTTGGTTCCCGCAGCCTTCAACACCGCTTCAGTATCTATACCCAACTTATTAAAGATCACGGCCAATTCATTAATTAAAGCAATATTCACATCACGTTGGGTATTTTCAATGACCTTTGCGGCTTCAGCCACTTTTATACTCGGTGCTTTATGCGTACCTGCAGTCACAATCAGTTGATAAACTGCATCAACAAAATCTGCCACCTCTGGAGTAGAACCCGAAGTTACTTTTAAAATATTGGTCACACGGTGCAGCTTATCGCCTGGATTAATCCGTTCTGGGCTATAGCCTGCAAAAAAGTCCTGATTGAATTTTAAGCCTGACACTTGTTCCAAAACTGGAATACAGGCTTCTTCAGTTGCACCTGGGTATACCGTAGACTCATACACCACTACATCGCC
>NZ_DDAH01000124.1:20400-23147 GCF_002333245.1 Acinetobacter sp. UBA2063 | reverse complement strand
GTAAGTACTTTCCCAATACTGGTAGACGCTTTAATAAGTGGGGTTAAATCAGGTTGTTTAAATTCATCAATGGGGGTTGGGACAGTCACAATAAAAAAATTGCAGCTGCGTAGATCATCTAAATTAGCAGAATAAGTCAATTGCGTCGCTTGTTTAAGTTCTTCTGACGACACTTCTAAGGTATGATCATGCCCACTTTGTAATTCTTGTATGCGTTTTTGCTGAATATCAAAACCCACCACAGGCAACTGCTTACCGAATTCAACCGCTAGAGGTAACCCGACATAGCCTAAACCAATAATGGCAATTTTTAGGTCTGAAAGCTGTAGCATTTGAGCGCCTTTAAATTTATATCTGTATTTTATGAAGAATGAATCTTTCGGCAGGAATACTAGCAGAAATTTATGAAATTTCTATTATGATTTGTGCTCAAATTAGTTGAAAGATGCATCAGTGTATAGTTTTTGTGACTATTCAACTTTTTTTAATTTAGATTAAATTCACAATTTGCGATTTTTATCATTTTTTCGCAAAGAATTTGACAGAATCTGCAAAATGATTACAAATTGCTATGTACCTATTTGACAAGTTCGGTAAAATGGCGGCAATTGATTTAAAAGATTTTAATAAATTAAAAATGGAATCTCGCGTGCGACACTTTCAACTGGCTGTTTTAATGGCATGTGGCATTGCTGCCACTGGCTGTGCTGTGACCTCTGGCTTACAAACTTACGACCTACCTACACAAGGTGCGTACAAAACAGACCAAGGCGCCCAACTAACGGTCGTTCAGCTAACACAGGACAATTTACCTAGCCACTTACTCAATAATATTCAGAGTGCAAACTCGACTTATCATTTATTTAACAATAAGCAACACATTTACCGTTTAACCGCAGGTGATGTACTTTCAATTCAGCTTTGGGCTTATCCCGAAATCACGCCACCTATCCAAGATATTAGTAATATCAAGGCGGCTGGCTATCCAATTGACCCAAATGGCAATGTATATTTACCTCTGCTTGGACAAGTCAAAGTTGCTGGCAAAACGCTGGCTGAAATCAACCAATATTTACGCTCACAATTTTCGCGCTATTTAAAACACCCAGATGTTGTTGTGCGGGTTCTTTCATACGAAGGACGCCGCTATTTTGTAAACGGTCAAGTTATGCGTAGCGGTCAGTACACATTAAATGACCAACCTATCAGTATTTATACAGCTTTGGGACAAGCTGGTGGCGTAAATACTGAAACAGGTGATAACACCAATATTCAACTGATCCGACAAGGACAAACCTATCACTTAAATGCTGTAGAATTAGAAAAGCAAGGGTTGTCTTTGCACAACCTACTTATTCAACCCAATGACACAATTTTTGTAAATGCAAAACAAAATCAAAAGTTGTACGTTATGGGGGAGTCAAACAAAAGTCAGGCACTGACTTTACGTGATCAGGGCATGACCTTAAGTGATGTATTGGGTGAAAGTGAAGGTGTTAACCCTTATTCTGCAAGTGCTGCACGTATTTTTGTGATGCGTACAGATTTAAATACTAAAACCTCTACAATTTATCATTTGAACTTAAGCAGCTTAGGCAATTTAGCTTTAGCCAATCAATTTCAGATGCAAAAAAATGATATTGTATATATCGATGCAACGGGGCTTACACGCTGGCAACGTATCATGAATCAAATTGTGCCTTTCTCGAGTGCACTTTACACATTTGACCAGTTAGGTAAATAGCATGCAAATTCAAAATGTTTTAGTTGTATGCATTGGAAATATATGTCGTAGCCCCATGGCTGAATATTTTCTAAAAAACAATCATCCCAATTTAAATATTGAGTCTGCAGGTCTCTCTGCAATGTCTGGGCATTCGGCAGATGCAAAAGCTATACACTGTATGGATCAGCTGAATATTGATATGCGTCCACACATTGCCAGACAAATTACTGCCGAAATGATTAAAAAATCAGATTTAATTTTAGTCATGAGTAATAATCAAAAAAAACATCTTGAGCAAACTTGGTCTTTTGCCAAAGGAAAGGTTTTTCGTTTGGGGCATTGGCAAAATCAAAATGTGCCCGATCCTTATCAACATGATCAAGCTTTTTTTGATGAAACTTGTCGCAACATTCAAAAATACGTTTCTGACTGGCAATCCCATTTTTAATTTTTAGCAGTTTTATTTCATGAATTCGAATAGCACACCTCAAGACGATACCATTGACTTAAAAGAATTATTCTTTTCTTTGCTGTCGCAATGGAAGCTCATTGCTCTATGTACACTCCTTAGCCTCGTTTTCGCTCTCCTTTACTTAAAAGTAACGCCAAATGTCTACTCAACGGATGCTATGATTCAGGTTGAGGACGCTAAAGGTGCTGGTGCCGCAGCGCTTTTAGGGGATTTAGGAAGCGCACTACCTGGAGGAGTGGGTGGAAAGTCAGCTGCAGATGCGGAAATTGAAATCTTAAACTCGCGCAAAGTGCTCGGACAAACCATACAAGACTTAAAGCTAGATATTCGTATCACCGATGAACAAAGTAGCTTGACGCATCGTTTGCTCAACACAATTCAAAGCAAAGTTATCTATAAAAATAATGTTGTGACTTGGCAAGATAAAAAAAATGTATTTGTTATTCAATCTTTTGATGTGCCTAATTTTTATCTAGATAAAAAACTCACACTAAACTTTATCAATGGACAAGAGTTTAGCCTGTCTTATAAAAAAGATGTAGTGTTTAA
>NZ_DDAH01000124.1:0-20284 GCF_002333245.1 Acinetobacter sp. UBA2063 | reverse complement strand
AAAAAAGATGTAGTGTTTAAAGGCAAGTTAAATGCGGTCAATCAAAGCCTAGATCAGAAAGGTTTATGGAAAATCCAAATTTATGCGAAAAACCCTATCTCGCATGATTTTTCAGTTACTAAATTATCTATGCCTTCAGCCGTACAATGGATTAAAAAAGATTACAGCGTAGCAGAAAGAGGTAAAAACTCTGGTGTGATTGGTCTTAACTACAATGGTGAAGATAAAGAACATATCACCCAAGTACTTAACCACATCTTAAATATTTACCAAGCACAAAATATTGAACGTAAATCACTGGAATCGGCTCAAACATTGAGCTTCCTTGAAAAGCAACTGCCTGAATTAAAACAACAACTTGAAGACTCTGAAATTAAATTTAACCGTTTCCGAGAACAATACAACACAATTGATGTAACACAAGAAGCGGAGTTAATGCTAAAACAGAATGTTGAGCTGGAAAAATTAAAAATCCAACTACAACAGCAACAAGCAGAACTCTCTTCAAAATATACGCCTGACCACCCATTAATGTCAGCAATTAACGCTCAACTTTCTGAAATTAACAAAAAAACTTCAGAAATGACTCAATCCATTAAGCGTTTACCTGAAACCCAGCGACTGTACTTACAACTGTACCGCGATGTTAAGGTAAATACTGAGTTATACACCGCGTTATTGAATAGCTACCAACAACTCAAAATTGCCAAAGCAGGTGAAATTGGTAATGTACGCATTATTGATACTGCAATTGAACCTGTAAAACCAATTAAACCTAAAAAGCTCATCACATTAGTACTTGCTATTTTTGTAGGTGGCTTCTTGGGCACATTATTGGCCTTACTGCGTAATATGTTGCGCTCAGGTATTAAAGACTCGAATCAAATTGAAAATGAACTGGGTTTACCTGTTTATGCCACTGTACCACGTTCACCTGTGCAAGAAAGCCGTATTAAAATTCTGAAAAAGAAAAAGAATATTCCAATTCTTGCAGTTAAAAATAGTGATGATATTGCCATTGAAAGCCTACGTAGCATGCGTACTACCATTCACTTTGCCTTAAGCAGTGCCAAAAACAATATCATTATGATTTCTGGCCCTGCACCAGAGTTGGGTAAATCGTTTATTTCAACCAATCTAGCCACCATTTTGGCGCAAAGTGATAAGCGAGTATTATTGATTGACGCCGATTTACGTCGTGGTTATATGCACAAATACTTTAATTACGACCCTAAGCCTGGCTTAACCGAATACCTGAATGGTCAGCAAGAGTTAGGCAATATTGTGCGTAGTACTGAAGTTGAAAATTTAAGCTTCATCAGTCGTGGTAAAAGCCCTGCTAATCCGTCAGAGTTGTTAAGTACGCAAAAATTTGCAGATATGCTCACGCACTTGTCGAGCCAATTTGACCATATTCTGATTGATACCCCACCAGTTCTTGCAGTCACCGATGGGATTATTATTTCACAATATGCGGGTGTGAATTTGGTGGTGGCACGTTATGCCAAGACGCAAATGAAAGAGCTTGAGCTGACTGTCAACCGCTTTGAACAGGCTGGCGTGAAAGTAAATGGCTTCATTTTAAATGATATTCAACGTGCTGGTGCTGGTTACGGGTATGGATACAATTATTCATATGCTTACAAAGCAAATAAAGATGATTAAAAATCCATCACAATAATCATCTCAAAAAGCCAGATCTCAAAGTCTGGCTTTTTATCGATAAACACATAAACTATATAAAAAATACACGCATTTTTTAGCTGAGTTATTCAATGCTTAAGCTTAGACATGCTAAGATCATGACCATGTTTTTTATTAAAATCTTACTTCGGACATCTCATGAGTAAAGCTTTACCTGTTGTGGTTGCAGTCGTTTTAGCTGGTGCAGCCCTTGTTCCAATTTATTATGCAACTCAACACCCAGCGACTAAGCTAGGCACCAAAGCAGATAAAAATGCGGCACCTGTTGCAAAAATCAGTTATGCACTCGGTTATGAAGTTGCAAAGCAGACTCCACCTGAACTGGAAACAGGTGCATTTATTACAGGTTTCCGTGATGCGCGTGCACAAAAGCCTGCTGCCTATACTGAAGAGGAATTACAAGCTGCTTATATGGAATTCCAAAAAGAATTACAACAAAAGCAACTGAACGAGACCAAGAAAGCAGAGGCAACAAGTCATTCATTCCTGACCGAAAATGCGAAAAAAGACGGGGTTAAAGCCACTGCTTCAGGTTTGCAGTATAAAATCATTACAGAAGGTACGGGCAAACAGCCTACCGCCACTTCTGTGGTGAAAGTTCACTATAAGGGACAGCTCACTGATGGCAAGGTCTTTGACAGTTCCTACGACCGTGGTGAACCGATTGAATTTCCATTGAATCAAGTCATTCCAGGCTGGACTGAAGGTCTACAGCTTATGAAAGAAGGTGGTAAGGCCACATTTTATATCCCGGCAAATCTGGGTTACGGTGCTCAGGGTGTACCTGGTTCTATTCCACCAAATAGTACCTTAATCTTTGATGTAGAACTCATCGCTGTAAAATAACTGATTAATAGGGAGAGCATGTGCTCTCCTTTATTTTGGAAGAAATAATGAAAAAATTAAGCCTTATTTTAATAGCTTCAACTTTTGCTACAGTCCACGCAGCCCCAATTACGCTAAAAAGCCCACAAAAAGACCAACTGGGCTATAGTTACGGTTATTTAATGGGGAAAGGCAATGCCGAAACCCTAAAAGACCTGAATATTGAAACTTTTGTTCAGGGAGTACAGGAAGCTGTTCAAGGAAAAGTCGCATCTTTGACTGATGAAGACATGGCGAAAGTACTCAACCAATATAAAAAACGTTTAGAGGCAAAACAGCTGATTGAGTTTCAGGAAGTTGGCCAGAAAAATGAACTTGCTGGTAAAACATTCCTCGCTGAAAATGCTCAAAAGACAGGCATCATAACCACCAAGTCAGGCTTGCAGTACCAAATTTTGCAGGAAGGTAAAGGGAAATCTCCAAAGGCAACCTCTACAGTTAAGGTGAACTACGAAGGCCGTTTACTGGATGGCACTGTGTTTGACAGCTCAATTGCCCGCAACCATCCAATTGAGTTTAAACTGAACCAAGTGATTGCTGGTTGGACTGAGGGTGTGCAAACCATGAAAGAGGGCGGTAAAAGCCGTTTCTTTATTCCAGCCAATTTGGCCTATGGCGATGTTGGTGCAGGTGATGCAATCGGCCCCAACAGTACCCTGATTTTTGATATTGAATTACTTGAAGTTAAATAGTAAAAAACCCTCCATCAGGAGGGTTTAGTTTTTTTAGAGAGGTATTAGGCCTTTAAATGTCTTGGGCGGAACCCTGTTGCCAATAATCCTACCGCATAGGCCACTACGCCAACAACACACAACCCAACCACTTCAGCAATTCTTAACCACTGTGAAATATCGCCCTGATACCAAGTCAATCCATACCAGAGCGCAGCAATCATAGTGAGGTTGGCAATGGTAAATTGCATTGCCAGTTTCTTCCAGTGCGTTCCAAAACGATAGATATTGCGTTTGTGTAAATAGAAATACAACATGCCTGCATTCACCAAAGCTGAGCCTGAAGAAGCCAACGCCAAAGCCATATGTTCTGCATGCCAGTCAATCAGTTTAAATAAACCAATAAATACCACGTTTAGAATAGCATTTGCCGCAACTGCCATTAACCCCACACGAACAGGAGTCCTGGTATCCTGTTGTGCATAAAAGCCTGGAGCAAACACCTTAATCAACATGAAAGAAATCACACCAGCACTCATACACTGCAAGGCCAGTGCCGTCATGTGGGTATCTTCCAGTGTAAATTCACCGCGCTGAAACAATGCCTGAATAATGGGGGTGGACAGCATACATAAGGCAATACTTGCAGGAATGCCCACCAACATAATGATCTTGGCAGCCCAGTCAATCATGCTCCTGAATTTGGCTTGGTCCTGTTCAGCATGGCGGGCCGAAAGTGATGGCAGAATCACTGTGCCAATCGCCACACCGATCAAGCCCAAAGGCAGTTCAGTCATCCGTTCTGCGCTATAGAGCCAGGAAACCGAACCATCCTGCATAAATGATGCCCAGATGGTATTCAGCAATAGGTTGATCTGTGTAACTGAAACACCAAACAATGCTGGTAGCATCAACTTTAAAATACGGTCGACACCCTCATGTTTAAAATCAACCTTGGGTGGAATCAGTAGATTCTTTTTCCATAATTCAGGAATCTGGATGGCAAGCTGCAAAATACCCGCAGCCACCACTGCCCAGCCCAGCGCCATGATCGGTTCAGCCATATATGGCGTTAACCACCACGCTCCTGCAATCATTGCCACATTCAGCAATACAGGTGAAAATGCGGGTGAGGCAAATGAACCATAACTGTTCAGGATACTGCTAGCAAATGCTGTCAATGACATAAACATCAGATATGGAATGGTTAGGCGGAACATATCAACCGCAAGGTCAAATTTCTCAGGATTGTTGTGGAAACCAGGCGCATACAGATAAATAATTGCAGGTGCGGCAACCATCGCCACAAAGGTCAGCAAGGTCATTGCGGTGAGTAGACAACCAAAGACACGGCTAATCAGGATCTGAACTTCGGCATGAGCACGGCTGGTTTTATATTCTGTCAGGACTGGAATAAAGGCCTGGGAAAAAGCCCCTTCCGCAAACAGCCGCCGAAAAAAGTTGGGAATACGAAAGGCAACGACAAAGGTATCAAAGTCCTTACCTGCACCAAACACATTGAGCAGCACTACATCGCGTACCAAACCCAAAATTCGGGATAACATCGTCATTGCACTGACAATTACAGTCGATCGCCACAATGCCATCGCACTCACCTACGGCTTATCTTTAAAAAGCGTTATTGTAATGAAAGTTAAAATAGATTTCGTTGTGAAATCATAAATCGGTTGATGTTTTTTCAGATAACAACTGACGGAACAATTGCCAGTCAAAATACAACCCTGGGTCAGTCTTACGTTTTGGGGCAATATCTGAGTGCCCTGCAATATGGTTCTGAATTTTTGGATAGGCCTGGCGCAGTATTTTCACCACGTCTACAAGTGACTGATATTGTTCTGGCTCAAAGGGCAAGTCATCACTGCCTTCTAATTCGATGCCAATCGAATAGTCATTACATTCTTTTTGAGCGAGATAACTAGAACGTCCTGCATGCCATGAGCGGTCATTAAAGTTGACGAACTGGATGACCTCTCCCGTACGCAAGATCAGCAAATGTGCGGATACCTGCATCCCTTCAATGGTCTGAAAATAGGGATGGATCGACCAATCCAGTTGATTCTGAAAAAACTGCTGGATATAGCCGCCTCCAAACTGGGACGGTGGCAGGCTAATGTTGTGGATCACAATCAACTGAATTTCAGCATCAATAGGACGGGCATTAAAATTGGGGGATGCAATCTGTGTTGCGCCTTGTAGGATTCCATCTTGGACTTGAGCAAATCTAGATTGTTGCATTGTGACCCGAATCAGCAATTTAATATTTATCCTCCACATTCTGACATGCTTTATCGTGAATAATCGAGATCAAATACTTATTTTTTACGAGGACAATGCTAAGATAAGCCCCAAGTTTTTTGGTCAACATCTACTGGAAATCGTATGAGCATCCCACAATCTTTGCTTGAACAATCTATTCAAATCAATATTCAGCAAGCATTACAGGAAGATATTGGGGACGGCGATATCACGGCCCTGCTCACACCAGCAGATGAACAGGCCACTGCGACCATTATTAGCCGTGAAGAGATGGTGTTGGCAGGACAGCCCTGGGTCAATGCATTGATTCAGGCTTATGACAATACCGTTCAAGTCACTTGGTTAAAACAAGAGGGTGAAGTGGTTGCAGCCAATGAAGCCTTTTTAAAGCTTGCTGGTTCTGCCCGTAGTCTTTTGACAGTAGAACGCCCTGCATTGAACTTCATCCAAACCCTGTCTGCGGTGGCAACCAAAACCGCAAGTTATGTAAAACAACTCGATGGTTTACATACCAAACTATTGGATACTCGTAAAACATTACCAGGCCTGCGTATTGCGCAAAAATATGCGGTTGGTATCGGTGGCGGACAGAACCACCGTTTAGGTTTGTTTGATGCCTTCTTAATTAAAGAAAATCACATCATGGCCGCAGGCGGTATTGCGCAAGCGATTCGCAAAGCGCATGACATTGCACCAGGTAAACCCGTCGAAGTGGAAGTCGAAACTTGGGATGAACTGAATCAAGCGCTTGAAGCGGGTGCTGATATTGTCATGCTGGATAATTTCAGCCAGCAGCAAATGATTGATGCAGTCAAGCATGTAGCAGGCCGTTGCAAACTGGAAGCCTCAGGCAATATCACCATCGACAATTTACGTGAAGTTGCGACCACTGGAGTCGATTACATCTCTATGGGGGTATTGACGAAAGACGTACGTGCAGTTGATTTATCAATGCGTTTTAACGACTAAACCTGTTCAGAATCATCTCGTTTTGTATTGGCTTCATCTTTTCTCGCCGAAGCATCTGCAACCTTTGAGGTTTCAGATGTTTTAAGCTGTTCAGTCCAGGCTGACTTGGCTTGGGTTGAATCAGTTGGACGTGGGTCAGTAGCCATTAATACAAACGTCACTGCACTCAGAAATACTAAAAAAACCTGTAACATGATTATCCCTATTTATTGTTCCTGTTTTAATGGTTTAATCTAGCAGGGCAAAGTGAGATGAATTTGCTGGCTTTGTTACAACATAGACAGACTAAGTGAATTTATGTTGAAGAGCATGCTGTTCTGTCTGATTCTATTTAGACTTATGTAAATATCCGATATCAAACGCCCACATTGATTAGGACAAAAAAAGGCGGTCTAAAGTAGCCAGACCGCCTGTACTATCAACTGGAAATTACCAACCCAGTGCCTGCTGTTGTTTTTGAATCAATTCCTTGATTCCTTTTTCTGCAAGCTCCAACATGGCATTGCACTGGCTACGGGTAAATGGCTTGTCTTCCGCCGTTCCCTGAATCTCAATAAATTCGCCCGCCTGCGTCATCACCACGTTTAAATCCGTTTGGCAATTTGAATCTTCTTCGTAGCAGAGGTCGAGTAAAACCTCGTCCTGATACATCCCCACCGAGATGGCTGCCACCAGACCTTTTAACGGGTCCTGTTTAATTTTCTTGTTGCTGAGCAACACATTCATTGCATCAACCAAGGCAACCGCCGCCCCTGTAATTGCTGCGGTACGTGTCCCACCATCTGCCTGAATCACATCACAGTCGATGGTGATGGTGTTTTCACCGAGCTTTTTCAGGTCAACCATTGCTCTTAGGCTACGGCCAATCAAACGCTGGATTTCCTGGGTACGGCCTGTCTGTTTTCCCCGTGCCGCCTCACGATCACTTCGTGTATGCGTTGAACGCGGCAACATGCCATATTCCGCAGTGACCCAGCCTTGCCCCTGTCCTTTCAAAAAGCGTGGTACTGAATTGTCAATACTCGCTGTACACAGCACCTTGGTATGACCAAATTCAACCAAAACTGAACCCTCTGCATAGCGGGTATAGTTACGGGTAATTTTTACCTCACGTAATTGGTCTAATGTTCTTTGGTCAATACGCATAACGATTCCTTAAAACTATGGCACAAATATAATTGCACCATAGTATAGCTCAATTACACGCGATTTCAGTTTTACTTATTCGTTACAATTCCACGAATACGCAATCCTTTAAGCAAATTTAAATCTCGCTTTTAAATTTGTCCAACCTTGCGCCAATTGTGCCGACATATCATTTGGCAATGAACATTTCGCCAAAGCCACCCACACAGTACCAAATTGCTTCATGAAATTAGCTTCGTTATAGTTCACGCCATATTCAGCACATAAAGCTCTGATCTGCGGTGCCACTTGCTCATAACGATTTGCTGGCATATCTGGGAACAAATGGTGCTCAATCTGATGGCTTAAGTTACCACTCATAAAGTGCATCCACTTACCACCTGTGAAGTTACTCGAACCACGGATCTGACGTAAGTACCATTCTGCCTTGGTTTCGTTCTCAGTATTATCGGCTTCAAAGGTTTCTGCATCTTCAGTAAAATGACCATTAAAAATCACTGCCGAAGACCATAAGTTACGAATCACATTGGCTACAGCATTGCCTGCCAATACTGGGATAAAGTTAATCGTCGCAATCGCAGGGAAAAACACATAATCTTTGAGGACTTGGCGAGTCGCTTTTTTACGAAACTCGGCTGCATCTGCCCATGCTTGTTTCCATGTTTTAGTTTTGTAGACCAAAGCATCTTCTAAATGTAGGTTTTGTACGCCCACATACCATTGGAAAAAGAACATTAACTGTAATGCCAATGGAATATTGGCCAAATGACGAACTTCCCATTTTTGGTCTTCCGTGACACGTAAGATGCCATAGCCAACGTCATGGTCTTTGCCCACAATATTGGTATAAGTATGGTGCATATAGTTATGGGTAAAACGCCAATCATTTCCTGAGCAGGTATTGTCCCAGTCATAATCTTCACCACGTAAACTTGGGTCATTCAACCAGTCAAACTGACCATGCATGACATTGTGTCCAAGTTCCATGTTTTCGACGATCTTAGATACGCCTAACATTGCTGTACCTAGTAACCATACAGGTGGAATCCAACCACCAAACATCAACATGCCACGAGATGCAATCTCGGTATAACGCACAAAATCACGGACTTTATAGATATATTTGGAATCTTCTTCGCCTAAATTCTGCATAACAGCTAAACGAATCTCTTCTACGCGACGACCCAATTCCTGAACTTGTTCAGGGCTTAAATGTGCTGACTTTGATGCTGCTTTAAATTCTAATGCCATATTCATTTCAATTATCCTCAATATTTGTTTTTATAGGTCAATCGTGACTGGGCTAAGGGCTTGGCTTACACATAACTTGATCGCACGATTAGGCTGATCATCAATCTCACCCGTAATCACGTTTTGTGTTACACCACTGACTTTGGTACAGCTACAGCGATTACAGACCCCCATGCGACAACCATGCTGTGGGCGTAAACCTGCTTGCTCCGCACTACTTAATAGATTGGTCGTTGCAATAAAATTCTGTTGTGCACGACGGAAAGTAATCGGTTGAGCTTCGTTAGACTGCTCAATTTGTACAGGTTGGAAAAATTCCTGATGAAAATTTCCTACCGCATCCTGTTGAGCATAAATCTCTTGTGCTTGGCGCATCATGCTATGATGACCACAAGCATATGTCTGTAATTCTTTAAAGTTCGGAACTAACTTTTCTAATAAAGCGGTATCTAAATGCTGCTTTTGCTGTGCTGTATTAAAAAAGTGATATTTCAGTTGTGGATATTGTTCTGCTAAAGCCAATATTTCCTGATGGAACACTTCAGCACGGTTAAAATACACCACGTGAACTTCTTTTAAATTCTGTGCAACAGCTTGTTTTAACAACGAGTAAATTGCAGTAATCCCAGAACCAGAAGCAATCAAGAGTGCAGATTGTTGTCCTTGATGCAGAACAAAATCACCTTGCGTCTGTGAAATCTCAATACTATCACCCACATGCAAAAGTTGCGCTGCGCTTGACACCAAGCCCTGTACTTTAATACCCAGACAAATTTCACCTTGTGCGGTAACATCAATAATTGAGTAGCTACGTTGATGATAAACCCCGTGAATCATCAAGGTAAGCAAAATACTTTGACCTGCACGTACCGCAGCGATATCAAAGTTTTTGTTTGGTTTTAAAGTCAATAAAACCATATCTTTACTTAAAGGCTGTACCCCAGTCACTTCAGCAAGGATGCGTTTCCATGCAAATGTCGGCTTGATTTTCTGTAAGATAAAATCAACAAAATCTTCTCTAACCCAATGTGGCTGATAGCTTAACTGTGCGTTCATAAGTTCCTCGTTTTGTATCTGGCTATTTATCTTGAGTGAACGTATGTTCATATAGTGAACATGTGTACACTATATTTATTTGTGTTCACTGAGTCAACACTTGTTCACTAATTTTTTGAATATTCTTTATTCTTTTTATAAGTGGCTAAAAATCATGAAAAAATAAATGATTTAAACCTGATGCTTTTTGCCCAGCCACAATGCCATGGTTTTGGACAAGCAGGAATCTGTCTTATTTAGCAATGGTTGGGGCTAAAAAAGTTTTGTATTTTTTGCTAGACTCTGCTTATGGTTTTAATGGAACTTATTCATGTCGATTAGAGATGAACGAAAACAACAGAGTCGGCAGGCTCTACTGGATGCGGCACTTCATCTCAGTACTTCTGGGCGTTCATTTAGTAGCATCAGTTTGCGTGAGGTGGCTCGCGAAGTGGGATTGGTCCCAACGGCATTTTATCGTCATTTCCAAGATATGGAGGCATTAGGGCAAGAACTAGTTGACCAAGTGTCTTTGCATTTAAAAAGCCTGATTCATCAATTGGGGCAAAGCTATTTAAAACATAGCGGATCTGCTAAAACACGGACAAGCATTGAACTGTTTGTACAGGCTGTCAATCATAGCCCGCAGCAGTGGCAGTTCATGATTGCTGAACGCTGGGGCGGTTCTGAGACGGTAAGAATCGCAATCGCACGGGAAATTGAGTTTTTGATTGAGGACCTTGCCATTGATTTATGCAAGCTTGAAACCTTTAAGCACATTCAAGAAGCCAAAGATTTACAAGTGTTATCAACGATTCTGATTAATATGTCATTTACATGGGCAATGACGTGGATCAACTTACCGAAACAATTTCCAATTGATCGTTTGTTAGAACAACAAAACTTATTTATTGACAATGCGGCAACTCAGGTACGCTTATTATTCCGTGGCATCTCCAACTGGGAACCACAAAACGCCTGATCTTATCAAAGCTAAAGTTTGATATATAAAAGCATTGCTTAGCGTTATGATTGATAACACACTAATGCAAATGCCGTTTAGAACACTATGAGGAGCCTATAAGCATCATGAATCCTGATCGTCATACTCAGTTCTTAATTCGTAAAGAAAAAATTTTGCAGGTTGCAGAAAAACTTTTATTAGAAAACAACCAAGAAATGACCTTGGATGAACTGGTTGCCGAGCTAGATATTGCTAAAGGTACTTTATATAAACATTTCCGCAGTAAAAATGAATTACTGTTGGAACTGATTATTCAAAATGAAAAAGAAATCCTCAAGATTTCAGAAAAATATAACACTGATGTTAAGAAGTATGCGCCTCGCTATATGCTTTATCATTTAACCTCACCGAGTCGTACGATTTTACTGCATCAGTTAGAAGAACATCTGACCATGACCGAGTCAAAGCTCAAACATTTGTTCGATGAGCTGTATGCAATCCGTCAACAGCGTATTATTTCGCTCAAAGATATGACTGAAAAATACTTAAAATCACAGAATTATGATATGTCGATTCGTGATTATCTTTCTTATATTTGGTCTTTGACTTATGGTGCGGCATTATTGCTTAATTCCAGCTATTACCAGCGTTCAATTGGTTCCCGCCAGAAGCTGATCAACCTCTATGTCAGTCAGGCGCTGTCACTACCGACCCAGACGGTACAGATTGATTTAAAAGAGTTTCAACTGGAACAGCCCTAAAATAAAAAGGACCGTATTGAACAGTCCTTCTTTACACCACCACAAACCCGTAAATTATTTACCGCCCTTGCGCTCTTTCTCAAGCAGATAGTCAACTACCTGAGTGACCTTGCCATCTTCACCTTGCACCACATATTTACCTGCGACTACCACAGCAGGCACACCCGTCAACTGGTACTGCTGCGCCAACTGATTAGATTCAGCCACTTTTGCAGTGATCGGGAATGAATTAAACATACTGTTGAACTTCTGCTCAGGCACACCATAACGGGCAAAGAATTTTGCTTGGGATGCTTGATCAAAAATCTGCTGACCACCATCATGGATGGCGTGGAACAGTGGAATATGGGTTTTCTTACGTACACCTAGTGCCTCAGACACATAATAACCACGAGCACCCTGTTCCCACACCTTGTTCATTGCCGCTGGGGTACGCAGGAAATACACATCTTTTGGAATTTTCTTTAACCACCTTTGCATATGTGGTTCAAGCTTAAAGCAGTGCGGGCAACCGTACCAAAAGAATTCACGTACTTCAATTTTTCCCGCTGGCGCAGCTGTTTTACCTGGATTGGCAACCACGGTATAGTCTTTACCAGCAACAAAATCAGCAGCCGTTGCATTCATTGAAAACGCCATTACAACTGCACTTAAACCACTTAATACTAACTTTTTCATTGAGTTTGCTTTTCCTCTAAGCATTTTTCGTAAGTTTATATACTAAATATAAAACAAACACGACTAATTCGTTTTGCTTGTGTGAAGTTTTTTATTGGATTTATCGCTTTTTTTTCCAGAATCGCTACACTACCAACAGATTAAACCAAAATAATCATCCTAATATGAATGAGGTGACACCATGTCGCAGTTGAATGTTGATCCACAGGAAATCGCAAAATTTGAGGCCTTGGCTGCCAAATGGTGGGATCAGCATTCCGAGTTTCGTCCCCTGCATCAAATCAACCCGTTGCGCTTAAACTGGATTGATGAGCGGGTCGGTGGACTGTCGGGCAAAAAAGTGCTGGATGTGGGCTGTGGTGGCGGTATTCTGGCGGAAAGCATGGCACGCCGTGGTGCCAATGTGCTGGGCATTGACATGGGCGAGGCACCACTTGCGGTGGGTCGCTTGCATGCACAGCAGGAGAATGTACAGAATATTGAGTACCGCCAGATTCCCGTTGAACAACTGGCGCAGGAACAGGCGGGACAATACGATGTCGTCACCTGTATGGAAATGATGGAACACGTTCCTGATCCAGCCTCCATCGTCAAGGCTTGCCAAAGCTTGGTCAAGCCAGGTGGTCATGTGTTCTTCTCCACCATTAACCGTAATCCCAAATCCTACTTGTTTGCGATTATCGGTGCGGAATATGTGCTGCGCCTACTGCCAAAAGGCACCCATGATTATCATAAGTTCATTCGTCCATCGGAAATGGCGCATGACATCCGCAATGCAGGTCTTACCTTAAAGGAAATGACTGGCCTGCATTACAATCCATTGACCAAGCATTACTGGCTGGCACCCAATGTCGATGTCAATTACATGGTTCATACAGTCAGTACAGGTGCCTAATGAAAGCGGTTTTATTTGATCTTGATGGTACCCTGATTGACACAGCGGCGGACTTTGTCCGTATTATCCAGCAAATGTGCCGTGATGAGCAGCGTCCCGTGGTAGAGGCGGAAATCATCCGTACTCAGGTGTCCGAGGGCGCACGAGCAATGGTCAAACTGGTTTATCCTGAAATGGACGTAACAGACCCAGTATTTTTGGCGCATCGTCAGCGTTTTCTAAATACCTATGGCGACAATATCGTGGTCGACACCAACCTGTTTGAGGGAATGTATCCCCTGCTTGAGGAACTCGAAGCCCATCAAATTCCCTGGGGTATTGTCACCAATAAACCGCGTGGTTTAAGTGAATTGTTGCTGGCCGCACTAAACCTGACCGAACGCTGCGCGGTACTGGTGTGTCCAGAGGATGTCAGCAAAACCAAGCCTGACCCTGAACCGATGTATTTGGCAGCGAAACAGTTGAATCTGGAGGCCAGGGACATTATCTATGTGGGGGATCACCCACGTGATATTGATGCAGGGCGCAATGCGGAGATGTATACGATTTTGGCAGCCTATGGTTACCTGCCTGTTGAGTCCCGTGATGACCTGCTGGCATGGCAGGCTGATGCGATTATTCAAACCGTGCCTGAACTTCACCAACTGTTAAAAAATAAAATCGCGGTTTTAGCCGAAAATCAGGGTATGATGGGCTAAGCATACAAGATAACAATAGGAGGTATAACAATGAAATATTCAGAATATCAACCTCGTCCAGACCTGCTCAAGGATCGCATTATCCTGATTACAGGTGCAGGTGATGGAATTGGGCGTGCCGCTGCTATTAGTTATGCCTTACATGGCGCCACGGTTGTGCTTCATGGTCGTAGCCTGAACAAACTCGAAGTCATCTATGATGAAATTGAGGGTCTGGGTGCGCCACAACCTGCCATTCTGCCCTTACAGCTTTCAACCGCCTCCAGCCATGACTATGAGCTCCTGGTCAATACACTGGAACAGCAGTTTGGCCGCTTAGATGGTATCCTGCACAATGCGGGCATGCTGGGTGACCGTGTTGAACTGGCACATTATCCAATTGATGTGTGGGATGACGTGCTTTCCGTCAACCTGCGTGCGCCTTTTGCCCTGACACAGGCACTGCTTCCACTGCTGCAAAAATCGGCACACGCCTCGGTGGTGTTCACTAGTTCCAGTGTGGGACGAGAACCGCGTGCGCTTTGGGGCGCCTATTCCGTCTCCAAGGTAGCCACGGAAGCCATGAGCAAGATTTTTGCCGCAGAGAATAGCTATCCAAACATCCGCTTTAACTGCATCAATCCAGGCGGCACACGCACCGCCATGCGCGCCAAGGCCTATCCTGATGAAGACCCGAAAGTGCTGCCAACAGCTGACGAGATTATGCCTGCCTATCTTTACCTCATGGGTGATGATAGTTTGGACATGAATGGTCAGAGCATTGATGCGCAGGCCTAGGTTTTCGCATCAACCAACAATGGGCCTGAAACGGTCACAACCTATCGTTTTTAAAGGAGAACTGGGGAGAATCTCCATCTTTTTAATGGAATAATGAATTGATCTTCACAGTTTCTCTGCATTTTTAGAGTACAGTTTTGCCATGAGAGACATCCGCCTAGGTGCATCATGAAAAAAGTTTTCATCATCTTGATATTAGGTTCAACCACCCTTTTCAGCAGTATGGGTAGTTTTGCAGGCCCGCATTTTGACCGTGACGATTCCCGTGGCGGTGGTTGGCAGGGCCGCAACTTTGACCGTGATGATGATCCGCGTGGCAACTGGCAGGGCCGTCCAGCCCATCGTCCAGGAGAAGAAAACCGTGATCGTGAGCGCCGCATGCGTCAGGAACGTGGGGTTGAACGCCTGAAGCAGCATCGCTGGCAGGCGGGCTATGTCATGCCTCAGCATTATCGTGGCAATAGCTACAAGGTTGACTACAAGGACAATAACCTGCCAAAACCAGGCCGTAACGAGCAATGGTACAAAATCAACAATGACTACATCCTGGTCAACTCGGATGACAACAGCATTGTGCGCATCATGGGATTCTAGACGTTTTCCCATGTGCAGGTCCAATAAACTTGGGCCGTTGTTTTAGGAATAGATTTATCTTTTCATTTTTTTCGTTAGAATCAGATTAATTGATAGCGATCTGAGATCAACATGGCGAACCAAATCACTGAAATATCACAGAGTAGCACACAGGATTATGTGCATTGGTTTCGCCATTCCGCACCCTATATCAATGCGCACCGCCATAAAACCTTTGTGCTGATGTTTGGCGGTGAGGCGGTTCAGCATAAAAATTTCCAGCACATCATCCATGATATTGCCCTGTTACATTCACTCGGCATCCGCCTGATTCTGGTACACGGCGCACGACCACAGATTAACCAGAACCTCACTGAACGCAATATTGAAACACCTTTCCACCAAAACCGCCGCATTACCACACGTGAGTCACTGCGTGGGGTGATGAATGCCGTGGGTTCAATTCGCCTGGAAATTGAGGCACTGCTTTCGATGGGACTTGCCAACTCTCCGATGTATGGCGCACGCATTGATGTGGTTTCTGGAAACTTTGTCACCGCCAAACCCTATGGCATCCGTGATGGCGTTGACTTCCAGCTTACAGGCGATGTACGCTCAATTGACACCGATGCCATCCATCGTCATCTGGACAATCACAATATTGTGTTGTTAGGGCCAACGGGTTACTCGACCACAGGCGAAGTGTTTAATTTGCTGGCGGAGGAAGTAGCCACCAAAACGGCAACCATGTTAAAGGCGGACAAGTTGATTTTTCTGGGCGAACAACAAGGTTTAATGGATGCCAAACAGCAGTTGCTGCGTGAGCTCAGCCCACGTCAGCTTGATCCCTATATTCAGCAATACCAAAACCAGTCTCCCGAATTTGCCCTACATTTAAAACAGGCGCAACAGGCTTCCCTGTCAGGCGTACATCGTGTACACCTGATTTCCTATGCCTATGATGGCGCACTGATTGAGGAACTGTTCACTCGTGATGGCATTGGCACCATGATTACCGATGCCCATTATGAGGAGGTACGGATTGCCAATATTCATGATGTGGGCGGCCTGATAAACCTGCTGCGGCCACTTGAGCAGGAAGGTATTCTGGTGTATCGCTCCCGCGAACGCCTTGAAAGTGAGATTGAGCAGTTTGCCGTGATTGAGCGTGATGGCATGATTCTGGCCTGTGCCGCACTCTACCCGATTCCAGCGAAAGCCAATGAAAAATGTTCTGCCGAAATCGCCTGTGTTGCTGTCGACTCCAGTTACCGCAAATCTAACCGTGGTAGCCAGATCTTGCAATTTCTGGAAAACAGGGCCAAACAGCAAGGTATTCAGCAACTATTTGTCCTCACCACACGCACGGCGCACTGGTTTTTGGAACACGGCTTTAGCCCTGCCAGTGTGGATGACCTGCCAAATGCACGTCAGGCGCTTTATAACTATCAACGTAATTCTTTGGTATTTAAAAAATCCCTTGACTAATGTCTCTGGAGATATTGTTATTTTTGATAATGATATCTCCACATCCTGTCTTTTTGTTATATCCGCCCTCAGCAAAACCATAGCCTTAAAATAGAAAAGAACTAAAAACAATGGCTTATAAAAATAATGCTCCTTTTTGACATCTATACCCACGATAAGCATATCCAATATTCTGTTTTGCACTTTTTAAGATAAATAAAGCCTGATTATTTATTTTTTATGCAATAAAAAAAGTTTTAGTTTGATTGCTCAGCTTATTTCATCTTTTGATTTTCGGGGAGCACAAGCAGCATGGCCATTTTTATCAGTCGTTTATGGACACAACCTATCCTAATTACAGCAATGCTTGCCAGCTTGGTTAACATCACAGGTTGTGCAAAAAAAGCTGAGCAGCAAGAGGCCAAACCACAAGAAATCACAAAATTAAATATCGGCTTTCAGAAGTATGGTATTTTGCCGATTGTTAAAGCAAAAGGTGAACTAGAAAAAAACCTTGCTGCTCAAGGCGTAAATGTCAAATGGGTAGAGTTTCCAGCGGGTCCACAACTTCTGGAGGGCTTGAATGTTGGCAGTGTCTCTTTGGGTGAGGCAGGTGAAGCCCCGCCTATTTTCGCTCAGGCAGCCAATCCAAATCTGGTGTATGTGGCCAACCAGCCAGCAGCACCTACTGCTGAAGCCCTGATTGTACAAAAAGATTCCCCAATTCAATCCGTACAAGACCTGAAAGGCAAACGTATTGCACTGAACAAGGGTTCAAACGTCCACTATTTATTATTGAAACTGTTGGAAGCCAACAACCTCACCCTCAATGACATCCAGCCTGTCTATCTTCCACCCTCAGATGCCCGTGCCGCATTTGAAAAGGGCGCAGTTGATGCCTGGGTGATTTGGGACCCATTCCTAGCTGCGGCGGAACATCAGGTACATGCGCGTGTCATTGCCAATGGCGAGCATTTGGTCAGCAATTACCAGTTCTATTTAGCGGACCGTAAATTTGCCGAAAATCGTCCTGAAATTTTAAAGACCGTTGTTCAAACCCTGAACCAGACCACCGACTGGGTCAAGACCTATCCAGATGATGCCGCGAAACTACTGGAAAAACCAACCGCACTGGAATTTGAGGTGTTAAAAGCATCGATTTCACGCATGGGCTTCGGGGTTCAGCCCATCTCTGAAAAGGTTGCCAAGGAACAGCAATATGTTGCTGATGCATTCTACGCGCAGAAACTGATTCCAAAACAGTTGGTAATTCAGGACGCGGTACTCAAGAACGACATTAAGTAATCAGCAGAATACAGATCAACATTCAGCACAGTGTCTGCTCTGCCAAATAAATTTTTTACTTTTTCATAAGGAACATCGACATGAATATTTTCTGGTTTATCCCCACTCATGGTGACAGCCGTTACTTAGGCACCAGCAAGGGCGCACGTCAGGTCGATCATGCCTATATGAAACAGATTGCGGTGGCAGTTGACAACCTGGGCTATGATGGCGTACTGATTCCAACAGGCCGTTCCTGTGAAGACCCATGGATTACAGCTGCCAGCCTGATTGATGCCACCAGACAACTTAAGTTTCTGGTGGCCCTCCGTCCAGGCATTACCACGCCTGCGCTCGCCGCCCGCATGGCAGCGACTTTCGACCGTCTTTCCAATGGACGTATCCTGCTCAACCTTGTCACAGGTGGAGATGAACAGGAACTCAAGGGCGATGGCCTGTATGAAGACCACAGTACCCGTTACCAGACCGCTTCTGAATATGTCAAAATCTGGCGTGAAATCCTGACCCGTTCGCATACAGGTGAATCGTTTACTTTTCATGGCGAACGCTTAAGCGTCGATGATGCCAAACTGCTCTATCCACCCGTACAACAGCCTCATCCCCCGTTATGGTTTGGTGGCTCATCCGAAGCGGCGACTGAGCTGGCAGCAGAACAGGTTGATACCTATTTAACCTGGGGTGAACCACCTGCCGCAGTTAAGGAAAAAATCCAATATTTACGTGCCAAGGCTGCCGCTATAGGCCGAACCCTAAATTACGGCATTCGCCTGCATGTGATTGTGCGTGAAACCAATGAACAGGCCTGGGCAGCGGCGGATGAACTGATCCAGTATCTGGATGATGCCACGATTGCCGCAGCACAGAAGAAATTTGCGCAAATGGATTCAGTGGGCCAACAACGCATGGCGGCGTTGCATGGTGGACGTAAAGATCAACTTGAAGTGTCCCCGAATCTTTGGGCAGGCATTGGTCTGGTTCGCGGTGGTGCAGGCACGGCATTGGTGGGTGACCCAGAAACGGTGGCTGCAAGGATTCAGGAGTATGCGGATTTAGGCATTGATACCTTTATTTTCTCAGGCTATCCACATCTGGAAGAATCGATTCGTTTTGCGGAATTGGTGTTTCCACTCTTGCCGCTGAAAACACGCAAGAAACTGGCACAACCGCACTTAACAGGACCATTTGGGGAAATCATTGCCAACAACTACGTCCCTGAGACTACGGAAGCAAAAAATCTGGTCAAGGAGACAGCATGAGTGCAAAAGTTTTCTTAAACAATGTTTCACGTGGAACACAGCAGCTCGGCAAAGGCCTGTTACCGTGGCTGTTACCGATCTTATTGATCGTCATCTGGCAAATTGCCTCAAGTACAGGTTTACTGCAAAGTCGGGTTCTGCCCGCCCCCTCTTCTGTGGTCAGTGCCTTTTGGCACCTGCTCATCAGTGGTGAACTTTGGCAGCATGTCAAGGTCAGTGCTGGACGGGCTTTACTCGGCTTATTGGTGGGTGGGGGGCTGGGGCTAGTTCTCGGCTTGTTGAATGGCTCATCCCGTGTTGCATCAACGCTGCTGGACACCACCCTGCAAATGATCCGCAACATCCCTGCACTTGCCCTGATTCCACTGGTGATCTTATGGTTTGGCATTGATGAAACCGCCAAGTTGTTTCTAGTGGCGGTCGGGGTGTTTTTCCCGATCTATATCAATACCTATCATGGCATCCGTTCAGTTGATCCGCAGCTGATTGAAATGGGTAGAAGCTATGGGCTGAACCGCTGGCAACTGTATAAAGACATTATTTTACCTGGCGCAATGCCCTCCATTTTAGTGGGGCTACGTTTCTCTCTCGGTTTGGTGTGGGTATTGCTGATCGTTGCTGAAACCATTTCCGCCCAGTCAGGCATTGGCTATATGACCATGAATGCACGGGAGTTTTTACAAACCGATATCGTGCTAGTGGGTATCCTGCTGTATGCCTTGCTGGGGAAACTGGCCGATGTCTTTGCGCAACTGCTGGAACGTTATTTATTACGCTGGCATTCAGGTTATCAAAAATAAAAAAGGAAAATAAACATGAGCAACCTCAATCTAAACCTATATGAAAATAATTTCATCCAGCCCATTATTAAGCTAGATACCACAAACGCCCCAGCCAATGGTGCAGATATCCTGATTGAGCAACTGTATAAGTTCTATGGCGAGGTCAAGGTACTTGAGGATCTGGATTTAA
>NZ_DDAH01000125.1:0-6059 GCF_002333245.1 Acinetobacter sp. UBA2063 | reverse complement strand
TGATATTTTTGATTAGTTATTATGGCTGATAATAAATATAAGCATCATTACCCTCGCCGCCCTCTTTACCATCCGCACCAAAGGAATATAAATCAAATGCACGGCCTTCACGGCCCGGAATCACGTACTGCAAGTCATTTTCCCAGCTGTCTTTAGGATAGCCACCCTTGACATAGCCACCTGGCAACCAGTTCTTTGCAGAGGCAGGCTGGTTTACCAAGGCATCCAGACCACCATCCTGCATGCTTGGATAACGCCCATTATCTAATTTATATTGGTCTAAAGCGCCAGCAACACCTTTTAGAGTAATTTGCGTGGTATCAACTTTAGCTTTTTCGCCACGCCCCATCACGTTAGGTACTATCAGCGCAGCCAATACACCTAAAATCACAATCACCACCATCACTTCGATTAGGGTGAATCCTGAGACCCGAGAAAACCGAGCAACGCTCGGTCGGGTCGCAAGACGAGAAGCTGTGCTTCGAGTAGCAGAATTAGGATTATGCTTAGAATGCTGTTCACTCACTGAATTATTCATTTTCATCTCAAACATCAAATTTCCTAGATCATATTATTCATATTAATAATTGGCAACATGACTGCAATCACAATCACCAATACAATGGCTGCCATAAAGACCAGCATCAGCGGCTCCAGCAATGCCAGCAAGGTGGAGATAAAGGTGCTAACTTCCCGATCCTGCATGGTCGATGCCCGATCCAGCATGCGGTCCAGTTCACCCGAAGCTTCACCGCTACGGATCATTTGTACCATCATTGGTGGGAAATAACCGCAACGCTCTAATTGTGTTGCCAAATTACCACCTTCTGTTACACGTTCCATCGCCACTTCAATGGCATCGCGAATCACCCAGTTATTGCTCACTTCCGAGCCAATGCGTAATGCCTCAACCAAAGGTACACCTGAGCGGGTTAGGATTGACAGCGTACTGGCAAAACGCGCTGCATTTATACCACGTGAAAGTTTACCAAACAGTGGTAACTTGAGCGTTAAACGGTCAAAGGCATAATGCCCTGCTGTGGTTCTGAGAAAGCGGGTAAATAGGATAATTGCGATTACGGCAAGGATCAGCATTCCTATCCAGGTATGGCGAATAAAGGTACTGGCTTTCATCAGCAGAACCGTAATCCACGGCAAGGCTTCCTTGCTTTGCTCAAAGGTTTTGACGATTTCAGGCACGACATAGGTCATCAAGCCCATCACAATCCCAAATGACATCAGCATTAGGATAATCGGGTAGATCATCGCACCCTGAATTTTCTTCTGCATGGCAAAGCGGTTTTCAGTGTAGTCTGAAAGCTGGTCTAAAATCAGGTCCAGATGCCCCGAACGCTCCCCTGCCGCAACCGTAGCAATATACAACTCAGGAAAACGACCTGATTGCTGCATGGCCTGAGCCAGTGAATGGCCTTCCAGCACTTTAGAACGCACGGCAATTAACAGGTTTTGCACATGGGCCTTTTCGCTTTGTTTACTGACCGCACGCAAGGCTTCTTCCAGCGGAATACCTGCCGCAACCAGCACTGAAAGCTGACGGGTCATCAACGCCAAATCATAGGCACCAAAACCCTTTCTAAACCATGAGCGCTGTTGCTGTTTGTCTTTTTGTTCAACCGCATCGACCGCAATCGGTGTCCATGCTTTATCTCGTAACTGTTGACGGATTTGGCGCGCGGAATCTCCCTCAAGCACACCTTTATGTTGCTTTCCTGAAGCATCAAGCGCAGTAAATTGATAAGCAGGCATGGTTCTGTTCTAATTATCCCAAAATAGTTGTCGTTACCGTTATATCCGTGTATGAGATGGGGAACCAGTGTTCCGCAAGAAATTCATCGACATAATGCACAGCACTTTAGCATAATTCAACAACATGCAGTCATGCCATTTTACACCTGATTGAAGCCTAATATGCCGAACCAAAATTCCAGCGCCGTTGTTTACCGTATTCGGGTCGCCATTCCTGTCTATATTTATGACACGTTTGACTATACGCTCAGTGCAGAGCAGTATCCACAGGCACAGGTTGGCGCACGGGTTGCGGTTTCTTTCGGGCGGCAGAATCTCATTGGTATCATCACTGAAAAGCTTGACCCAAACGAGGCATTTACAGGTCAATTCAAGCTTAAGGCGATCACGGAATTACTCGATAATGAAGCGATTCTAGACCAACAAGTTTTAACTTTATTGACATGGTCAGCACAATATTACCAATTTCCAATTGGCGAAGTCATACAAAGCGCCTTACCCACCTTACTCAGGCAAGGCCGCGCCCTGGACATCCTGTTTCATCAATGGAAAGTCATTCCACATGATGACCCTAATGGCTTATTGAAACGCTCGCAAAAACAATATGATGCTTACCAGATTCTGAAGCTGCATCCACACGGAACCACAGAGAATATTTTAAACTTGAGCGGCGTGGAAACCGCCACACTGAAGGCACTGGAAAAAAAGGGGCTGGTGCAATGTCAGCTTGAACCGCATGATTTCACGCCTATGCCTGTACAGTTGGCACAAATGCCACTCACAGCCAATCCAGACCAAAAGCAAGCCATTGAACAAATTTTAAAATCGCTGCATCACTATCAGGCTTTTTTACTGGATGGCTTAACAGGCAGTGGTAAAACTGAAGTTTATTTGCAGGTCATGTATGAGGTGTTAAAACAGGGCAAACAGGTGCTGGTGCTGGTGCCTGAAATTGGCCTGACCCCGCAAACCGTTGCACGTTTTAAGTCTCGCTTTCACTGTGATGTAGCCTTGCTGCATTCAGGCCTGAATGACTCAAAACGCCTACAGGCCTGGCAACATGCCCAGACGGGTAAAGCTTCAATTGTGATTGGCACACGCTCAGCAATTTACACGCCATTGCCCCGTCTTGGCCTGATTATTCTGGATGAAGAACATGACCTTTCCTATAAGCAACAAGAGGGTTTTCGCTACCATGCCCGTGATGTGGCACTCTATCGGGGGCATCTGCAACAATGTCCCGTAATTTTGGGGTCAGCCACACCAAGTATTGATAGTTACCACTTGGTCGAGTCAGGTAAATTACATTTACTTGAATTAAACCAACGTGCTGGCGTTGCAAGCCTGCCCAAGATGCATGTGATTGACCTGAAAGTGGCAAAAAAACAGCATGGCATCAGTCAGCCCCTGATTGAGCAAATCAGGCAGACACTGGAACGCAAGGAACAGGTACTGATCTTTCTCAACCGCCGTGGCTATGCGCCTGTGTTGATCTGTGAAAGTTGTGGCTGGCAAGCCAATTGCCCACATTGCGATGCCCACTTTACTGTGCATTCACAACCCTATCATTATTTGCATTGTCACCATTGCGGTACCATTCACCGTTTGCCTGAACACTGCCCTGAATGCCAACAGCAAAGCTTAAAGAGTCTGGGTGCGGGCACAGCAAAAGTTGAGGAACACTTGAATGAGCTTTTTCCGCATCACGATGTGATTCGGGTTGACCGCGACAGCACCAGTCGGGTGGGAAGCTGGCAGAAGATTTATGACCGTATTCAGCAAAACAAACCCACGATTTTGCTGGGTACGCAAATGCTGGCAAAAGGACATCATTTCCCCCACGTCACCCTAGTTGCCATTCTAGATATTGATGCAGGTTTATTAAGTGTGGATATCCGTGCGCCAGAGCGTACTGCCCAGTTGATTGTTCAGGTTGCGGGCCGTGCAGGACGCGGGGAACACAAAGGCAATGTCTATCTGCAAAGCCTACGCCCTGACCACCCCATGCTGACCACATTGATTGAACATGATTACCGAACCGTTGCAAAGCACATGCTGGCTGAACGCAAAATAGCGTTATTGCCACCCTATCGTTATGCTGCACTGGTTCGGGTTGAATCCAAAGATAGAGAATATAGTCAGCAATTCCTGTCTGAGATTGCCCAGCAATTCAGAGTGATGGCAACAGACAGTGTTGATATTTGGGGGCCTATTCCTGCACCGATGGAACGTAAAGCAGGCCGTTATCGGGCACACATGGTGATTTTGTCTGCTGATCGGGCAAAACTGCATTTTTATTTACGTCAATGGTGGCAACAAGTGGTACATTTACCTCGTCAGCATCAACTGAGACTGTCGATTGATGTGGACCCACAGGAGTTTAGTTAGAACTGAATATGAGAAACATAAAAATTTGAGGCATTAGATGTCCTTACTGCTACAAATCATTTTATTATTGCTTGCGACCTTAATCTTTGCACCATTGGCAAAACGCTATGCCTCAACCTCTATTTTGGGTTATCTAATCGTAGGGCTATTGCTGGGTTCTGGTGTTTTTAATCTGATTCATGATGCAGGGCTAATCAGTCAAATGACTGACTTGGGCATGATCATGTTGATGTTGTTTCTGGGCTTTGACTTTAAACCGCAACAACTCTGGGTACAGCGCCATAGTCTGATGATCAATAGTGGATTGCCACTGTTACTTAGCATTATTTTCTTGGTCAGTGCCAGTTTTTTCATCCTACAGGATTTTCTAAAAAGTATGATTCTGGGCTTTGCACTTGCCCTGTCATGCATCACCCTTGTACAGCAACTGCTTCAAAATAAAATACAAATCAACAGTAAATTGGGGCAGACTGCACTATCCAGCCTACAGTTACACAGCTTGTTTGCAGTGGTTCTGATTGGCTTGTTTCCCCTACTGGAAGACACCGCATCAACCCAGCATGGAATCGCCTATTTCGCTGCGATTATTGCTACCATTTCAGGCTTGTTTCTCGCAAGCCGTTATCTGGTTCGTCCTGCCTTTCGCTTTTTGGCACATCGCCATAGTATTGAGCTGATTCCAGTTCTGGGATTATTGATTGTTCTCTCAGTGGTTTTAATCATAGATATTCTGAATATCCATGTACTGATTGGCGCTTTTCTGGCAGGCATCTTACTGGCAGAGACTGAGTTTAAGGTAGAGGTTGAACGGATTATTTCCCCTTTTAGAGATGCGGCAATCGGGTTGTTGTTCCTTGCCATAGGACTGGGACTTTCCCTGGCTCCCCTGCTACAGTCACCTTTATTCATTCTGGGTTGCATTCTTGGATTGTTGCTGATTAAAACCGTTGTGATTGCGGCATGCAGTTATTATCAGCACCGTTCTACCAAGTTCAGCCTTGGACTGTCCATCCTGCTGACACAAAGCGGTGAAGTGTCTTTTATTCTGCTAAAAATCGCAGAAACCGAACAGTTACTCAACAAAGAGATTTTGCAACCGACCTTGCTGATCATATTTGGCTCGATGCTGCTCACCCCACTGCTGTATTGGCTAATGAATGCCAAAATCTTACCCCTGATACAGAAAAAAACGCCTGCACCTATTCAGGATGTGCCACAGCATCCCATTCTGATCGTGGGCTTTGGGCGTTTTGGACAAGTCGTTGCACGCGCCTTACATGCGCAAGGCAGGCAGTTCAGTGTGATGGACAGCAACCAGCCCGATGCCGACTTTATTGAACAATATGGACACCATTTTCTGGATGCCGATGTCACCCAAGTCGAAAATCTGCGTGCGGCAGGTATTGAATATTGCAAGTTGCTGATTGTTGCCATTGATGATGTTGAGGACAGCATGAACCTGGTTCGTCATCTTCGTTTAAATTATCCAGACCTGAGCTTGCTGGTACGTGCGCGTGACCGTCATCATGCCCATTTACTGCATGATTTGGGCATTCAGCATGTTTGGCGTGAAACCTATTTATCTTCTGTGGATATGGCCCAACAGGCACTGATTGAAACTGGATGTTCAACTGCGGATGCACAGGTACAAATCAGCCAGTTCCAGCAGCAGGATCAACAGTTGCTGAATCAGTCGCTCTGGTCTCATGATCAGTATGCAACAATGGACCATTATCCCAATGCACTAGCTGAACTTGAGTATTTATTTGAAAACATAAAAATTATTTCTCCAGAATGCTTGCCTGATGATCAGGTGACACAAACTGCTGCAAAATCGCCGCATGAAACATCTTGAGTTTTGGTAAAGCGCCACCATTATTGACTGCATACCGCCATTCACCCAC
>NZ_DDAH01000165.1:29785-31099 GCF_002333245.1 Acinetobacter sp. UBA2063 | reverse complement strand
GATTTTTAAACCGTGCTTGTAAACAGCCAAGTTTTCGCCTTCAACGATTTGAGCACGACGAACCTGGATGTTTTCACCGATTTTTTGAACAAGCGCAACACGAGCTTCTTCTACAGTCGCACCGTCTTCAAGCTTGAGTTCAGCAATTTTTGCAGCATCAGTTTCATTTGCAGCAAGCGCAGCAGCAGCAACCTTATCAGAGAAGTTTTTGAAGTTTTCGTCTTTTGCAACGAAGTCAGTTTGACAGTTAACTTCAACAAGAATCGCTTTGTTAGCGTCTTGAATAATTGTAATCGCACCATCGGCAGCAATGTTACCTGCTTTTTTAGCAGCTTTTGCCTGACCTGATTTACGAAGGTTATCAATTGCAAGTTCGATGTCACCGCCTGCTTCTGTTAATGCTTTTTTGCATTCCATCATTGCAAGACCAGTACGGTCACGTAATTCTTTTACCATGCTCGCAGTAACTGCAGTCATATTGTTCTCCTAAAATCGGTAGAAAATAAATCTGTTCAACAAAAACGGCCCAAAGAATCTCTGGGCCGTTTGCAATCTCGACGCTTTAATCTGCCACCATTACATGTCGCAAAAATGACAAGCTTGCGTCAAAACGCATTAAGCCTCAGAAGCGTCTTTAGCAGCGTCGTCGCCTTTCGCTTGTGCATTTGCTTGTGATTGAGCATATTCTTTACCAGCAAGAATTGCATCAGCCATAGCAGAAGCATATAAAGTTACTGCACGGATCGCATCGTCGTTACCAGGGATAACGTAGTCTACGTTGTCTGGGTTAGAGTTTGTATCAACGATACCGATTACAGGAATACCCAGGTTTTTCGCTTCTTTGATTGCAATCGCTTCGTGATCAACGTCGATTACAAATAATGCGTCAGGTAAACCACCCATGTTCTTAACGCCGCCTAAAGCACGTTCAAGCTTGTCCATCTCACGAGTACGCTCTAAAGCTTCACGTTTAGTAAGCTTGGCAAAAGTACCATCTTGAGATTGAGTTTGAAGGTCTTTAAGACGGTTGATAGATTGGCGAAGTGTTTTCCAGTTCGTCAACATACCACCTAACCAACGGTGATCAACATATGGTTGACCAGCACGTTGTGCTTGTTCACGGATGATGTTAGAAGCAGCACGTTTCGTACCAACAAACAATACTTTATTCTTTTTGCTAGCAAGGTTGTTAACAAAGTTCAAAGCATCATTTAACGCAGGAACAGTGTGCTCAAGGTTGATGATGTGAATTTTGTTACGCGCACCAAAAATGTATTGACGCATTTTTGGGTTCCAGAAACGAGTTTGGTGACC
>NZ_DDAH01000165.1:19523-29624 GCF_002333245.1 Acinetobacter sp. UBA2063 | reverse complement strand
GCGCCTGCTTGAAGAAGGTCGCGCATGCTTACGTTGTAATCTGCCATTTTCTTTACCTTAAAGTTTGGGTTAGGCCTCCATATATCCGCATCCTCCACCCTAACGGGCACCCAGAGTAATGTGTCGATATATGTGCGGATTTTATTGCCCCATCGCACAAAGCCCGTGAAATTTATTCACGAAAAAGCATTTGATAAAATGGGCGGCTATTTATACCATAGCCACAAACAAATTTCCAAAAGTTTTTAGAGATCATGAATACAACTTATACAGCCCCTCGTCGATTAATCAAAACACCTGAAGAAATTGAAAAGATGCGTGTTGCAGGCAAATTGGCGGCTGAAGTTCTAGACATGATTAAACCGCACATTAAAGCGGGTGTAAGCACTTTAGAACTCGATACCATCTGTCGCAATCACATTGAAAATGTACAGCAGGCCATTCCTGCCTGTGTAGGTTACGGCGCAGCACCAGGCCGCCCTGCTTTTCAACATTCAATCTGTACTTCTGTGAACCATGTGGTTTGTCATGGTATCCCATCTGAAAGTAAAGTCTTAAAAAATGGCGATATTCTGAATATTGATGTCACCGTGATTAAAGATGGTTATCACGGCGACACCAACATGATGTATATCGTCGGTGGAGAGACTTCTATTCTTGCGAATCGTCTCTGCCAAGTTGCACAAGAAGCCATGTATCGTGGTATGGCCACGGTTAAAGATGGTTCTTATCTGGGTGATGTTGGCTATGCTATCCAGCAGTATGTGGAATCGGAACGTTTTAGTGTAGTGCGTGAATATTGTGGTCATGGTATTGGCAAGGTGTTCCATGATGAGCCACAAGTTCTGCATTATGGCCAGAAAGGCACAGGCATGATTCTTGAAGCTGGAATGACTTTTACCATTGAGCCAATGGTCAACGCTGGTGTTTGGCAAACCAAGCTTTTAGGCGATAAATGGACGGTGGTAACTAAAGACCATAAGTTGTCTGCCCAATATGAACACACCATTTTAGTGACTAAAACAGGAATTGAAGTGTTAACAGCACGTCCTGAAGAAGACTTATCACGTTTTATGTAGACACTCATTTAAATAAGATATAAGAAGCTGCTTCGGTAGCTTTTTTATTAAGATGCGGATTGTGATGAATATAGTCAAATCATCAAATTTTGCTGTTTTAATAAAAAATAAAAAGCCTATAAACAATCAAAAAGCTTGCTGAGTGACCTTGATCAGCAAGCTTTTTTTATTGCTCAAACAAAAGGGTTGCCCTTAAGCAGCCCTTTTTCATTAAATATAATCAATTAGTTATTGTTGTTTAGGCAATGGAATATATTGCGACTGGGCATTTTGCTGCACTTTACGCTCGCCTACTTTGACCTGCAAGGTTTGCTGCTTGCCATCACGCTCAACAACTACATCAATCACACTTGCAGGTGCCTGCAAGGCCACATAATTGATCAGGTGTGATGCTGAGCTAATTTGCTCATTATTAACCTGAATGATTTTATCACCACGCTTCACGCCCGCAGCATCGGCTGGACCATCACGCAATACATCTGCAACAATGACACCGACTGGTTTTGAAGCCAGTACATCTTCATCCAGCGTATTTGGAATCAGGCTAATGCCCAACCAGCCACGTACAACACGACCATCTTTTAAAATCGAGTTGAGAACCTGCTGGCAAATCTGTGCAGGAATCGCAAAACCAATTCCCAGCGAACCGCCAGACTGCGAGAAGATTGCAGTATTCACACCAATCAGGTTACCTGCAACGTCAATCAAAGCACCACCAGAGTTACCTGGGTTAATTGCCGCATCGGTCTGAATAAAGTCTTCATAGGTATTGATACCTAGATCTGAACGGCCTGTGGCGGAAATAATCCCTTGCGTGACGGTCTGGCCTACACCAAAGGGATTACCAATCGCCAGCACGACATCCCCAACCTCATTACCACTCAGTTTAAATGGCAGAACAGGCAGTTTGTCCAGTTCAATCTTAATGACAGCCAAATCAGTATCAGGGTCAGTTCCGATCACCTTAGCTTCAGCACGGCGACCATCATGCAACGCCACCACAATATGTTCAGCCTGAGCAACCACATGGTTATTGGTTAAAATATAACCATCCGCACGAACAATAACGCCCGAACCCAGACTATTTTCATTTTGAGGCTGCTGAGGAATCTGGTTGCCAAAAAACTCACGGAACACAGGATCATTCAACAATGGATGATTCATCTGCTTCACTTTCTGCGTGGTAAAAATATTTACCACTGCTGGAGCTGCAACCTTTACCGCAGCACTATAGGAAACCACGCCACCCGTTCGGGTTGTATCAATCAGTGGCTCCACTTTTTCGGCAGGCATTTTAACGCCATCGGCAGCGACTGTTGGCTTCGGCTGATGCAATTTTTGCCAGCTTAGGAAACTAATGATAACAAGAATGAGTAATACCCAAGGTAACCATATAAATGCACGGCGCACGTTTATTATCCTCTAGGCGAACAATGGAGTTAATATATTGAAGAACAGGAATTTTCCACTATTGTAAAGTAAATTGCCTAAAATCAATGCAAAAGTTACAAAAGTTTTGTCTAGCTTTAGTTACATTCAAAAATATGGTTTTATGGATACTTGTATAGATGTAAAGCATTTGAGGAATCGCATGGCAAATTTGCATGACATTGTGCAGTGGTGTAATCAGACATTAAAAGCAAATGAGTTTAAGGACTATGCACCGAATGGGCTACAAATTGAGGGCAAGTCCAAAGTCAATAAAATTGTTTGTGCTGTCACTGCCTCTGAAGATGCCATTGATGCGGCAATTGCTCAACAGGCGGATGCCTTGCTGGTTCATCATGGCTATTTCTGGAAAGGTGAACCCTACCCAATCACAGGGATGCGTGGCAATCGCATTAAAAAACTCATTCAAAACAACATTTCACTGATCGCCTATCACCTGCCCCTGGATGCCCATCCTGTGCTGGGAAATAATGTAGCCATTGCGGAGTTAATCGGCTTACAAGATTTGGAAGCGCTGGACCCAACCGAAAAACATCCCATTGGCAATATTGGCTATCTGGATCAAGCCCTGAGCCCTGAACAATTTAAGGAAAGACTACAGGCGGTCTTTGATTTTAGTGTATTACATCTGGCATGTGATAAAGCCCTGATTCAGAAAGTTGGCTTTTGTACAGGCGGAGCACAGGACTTTATTGATAAGGCAGCTCAGGAGAACTGTGATGCCTATATTTCAGGTGAAGTGAGTGAGCGTACGTTTTATCAGGCTAAAGAATTAGGTGTTCATTATTTTGCATGTGGGCATCATGCAACAGAACGTTATGGTGTAGAGCGTTTGGCTCAGGCCATTGCCAAGCAGTTTTCCATAGAAGCTGAATATTTTGAATTAAACAACCCGATTTAACCCAATGGCATAATTCGATTCTGTTCAACATATTTTTCCATAACATTGTCTGTGGTTTCAAATCAAGCTTTGCTTTACTTGAAGCTCAGGTTATACATTTAAATTAAGTCGTTATTGTGTATAGTTCTTTAAAAGACTGCACTATTCTCTGTAGAATCATTTACAATAGAGCCACTTAATGTAAAACCCAGCAAATGCAAGGATTGAAACATGACAACCATTACTTTACCTGCACTTCCATATGGCTATGATGATTTAGCGCCGCACATTACCCGCGAAACTTTAGAATACCATCACGACAAACACCACAATACTTATGTTGTTAACTTAAACAACCTAATCAAAGGCACTGACCTTGAAGGTAAAACTTTAGAAGAAATCATCAAAGCATCTGCTGGTGACGCTTCTAAAGCAGGTATCTTTAACAATGCTGCACAAGTATGGAACCACACATTCTACTGGAACAGCATGAAACCAAATGGTGGTGGCAAGCCTACAGGCGCAATCGCAGCTAAAATCGAAGAAGCTTTCGGTAGCTATGAAAAATTTGCAGAAGAATTCACTGCTGCTGCAACGACTCAATTCGGTTCAGGTTGGGCTTGGTTGGTTGCCGATGAAATCAATGGTAAATTATCAATTACCAAAACTTCAAATGCAGACACTCCGCTTGCTCATGGTCAAATTGCGGTATTAACCATTGACGTTTGGGAACATGCTTACTACATCGACTTCCGTAATCTACGTCCAAAATACATCGCAACTTTCCTAGAAAGCCTAGTGAACTGGGACTATGCAAATGCAAAACTTGCTGGTCAACCAGCAGGTGTTGAGAAATAATTTTTATTTCTTGAATAAAAACTGCCCACTTCGGGCAGTTTTTTTATGCGTAAAACCTAAAAAGCATATTTATCAAGCAAACAATTCATTTTATTTAATATTCTTATTGACGCATACGTTTTTCATGCCTAAAATACGCGTCAGATTCTCCCATAGCTCAGTCGGTAGAGCGACGGACTGTTAATCCGCAGGTCCCTGGTTCGAGCCCAGGTGGGAGAGCCAAAATTCTAAAAAGCCCTGATTTGATCAGGGTTTTTTTATTGTCAATGCTTTAATTTATTGTCATCCCTGTTGTAACTCTATTTATTTTTTATGTTGCATCTCGTATATGTTTTAGCCCTGCGTCCTTTTCAACCCTATAATAAAAAACGATGGTCATATTAAGGAAAACCATAATGAAGAAACTACTTCTCAGTTTATTATTCTTATGCAGTCCAGTCATGGCTGCACAAACAACATGGTATGCAGGCTCGACTTATAAGGGTACTGTGACTGTCCCTATTGAAAATGGGCCAAATGTGGTCTGGAAGTGTAATGGTAAAGTTTGTAGCATGTCTGGGCCCTGGGGCAATGACCTGTCTCTGGACTCCTGTCAAAATCTGGTTTTGCGTATTGGCAAGATTAGCTATTATAAAAATTCAGTGGGAGCAAGCTGGACAGCGCATTCGTCCCAATTAGCCCAATGCAATCAGGTTGTACGTTAATATAGCGATTTTAAGCACTTAACAGTTTATTATTTACACTGATTTTACTTGACTATAAACGCCTTGCCCCCTAAAATTCACTCCAGATTCTCCCATAGCTCAGTCGGTAGAGCGACGGACTGTTAATCCGCAGGTCCCTGGTTCGAGCCCAGGTGGGAGAGCCAAAATTCTAAAAAGCCCTGATCAATAATCAGGGCTTTTTTATATTAAGCACAATGCATACCTTTTAAAATATATGGTCTTATCATAATGCGTCTTATATCGCCAGAAACTGCACCAAAATTTCAACTTATAGATAGCCATGGCAAAGTAGTTCGACTAGACTCAGGTAAACGCACTTTACTTGCATTTTTCCGTGATACAAACTGTCCTTTTTGTAATTTTAGAATTTTCCAATTAACACAACATTATAAAAAACTTTCGGATCAAGGCTTAGAAATCATTGCATTTTTTCATCAACACGTGAAGAAGTCAATGAATTTGTAAGAAAACGCCCTCGCCCTTTTACGATCGTCGCCGATCCTGAAAATATCGCCTATCAAGCTTATGGTATTGTACGATCAATGGCACGCTCTACTTATAGCGTTTTTCGACATTTCGTCTCATGGGTTTTAGGCATCAAAATAATTGGGGCTGAGGGTTTAAAAAAGAATCTACAAAATCCAAGTGATATTATGCCAGCAGATTTTTTAATTGATGAGCAAGGTTATATTATTGAAACATATTACGGTTCTGATGCTAGCGACCACATTCCATTTGAAAATATTTATAAATTTTTAAATGCTGATCAGAACCCTAAGTAGTCTACAACACCTCGTGTTTAATTGATTTATGCAAAAATGGTGTGTTTAGCGACTAGGCACACCGCTATGGAAACGGAACGTATCATCTGGCGTTAAAATTAGATTCTTTTCCACTTCACGGATATGTTCAATCCGCTGCTGAATATTTTCTTCTGGATCTTTCAGTTTGGCAGTTTTTGCAACATCCAAGGCCAGTGCCAGATAATCCTCAAAATGACGAGATTCCGATTTAAGCAAGTAACGATAGTAACGCCCCAGCTCATCGTCTACAACAGGTGCCAGCGCATAAAAACGTTCACACGAGCGTGCTTCCACAAATGCGCCAATAATCATGACATCAATCAATGCTTCAGGTTCATAAGTACGGATTTCTTTACGTAATCCACCTGCATAGCGCCCTGCACTCAATCCCTTCCACTCTTGACCACGTTTGTTCATGAACTCCAAAACCTGCTCATAATGCAGCATTTCTTCACGTACCAATTGCGCCAATTTCACTTGTAAGTCGGTAAAAAAGCTATAGCGGAACATCAGGTTCATGGCTGTACTTGCCGCTTTCTTTTCACAATTGGCATGGTCTTGCATCAGAATGTCGAGGTTATTCACCGCTTCATCTAGCCATGCCTGAGGAGTGGAACAACCTAAAAATGCAATGACAGGTTGCATTAACTCATCATAATTCACACTACTCATCGATTTATCTCGCAGCAGCCTGAATTGCTGCTTTCATCTCTTTTACTGCTTGAGCCAAACCCACAAATACACTATCGGCAATAATTGAGTGTCCGATGTTTAATTCATGAATGTGTGGAATTGCTGCAATTGCTGCCACATTATCCAAATTCAAACCATGTCCTGCATTCACCACCAAACCTTTTGCCGCTGCATATTCAGCACCTTTGATAATACGAGTTAATTCAGCTTGTTGCTGCTCATCTGTCTCGGCATCAGCATAAGCACCCGTATGGATTTCAATGGTTGGTGCACCACATGCAACCGCCGCATCAATTTGGGCCAAATCTGCATCAATAAATAAAGATACATCACTGCCAATCGCTTTCAGTGCTTCAGTTGCCGCCTTTACTTTTTCAAAATGACCTACGACATCCAAGCCACCTTCTGTGGTGACTTCTTGACGACGCTCGGGTACAAAGCACACATGTTGCGGCTGAATCTCTTTGGCAAATGCAACCATTTCATCAGTCACAGCCAATTCAAGATTCATACGTGTTTTTAACAACGGACGCATACGGCGAACATCATCATCCTGTATATGACGGCGATCTTCGCGCAAATGGAGGGTAATCCCCTCTGCACCCGCTTGCTCACAAACCAAAGCAGCCTGAACAGGATCAGGGTAAATCGTACCACGTGCCTGTCTTAATGTTGCAACATGATCAATGTTCACACCTAAGATTGCAGCCATAAAAAATATCCTATCGGTTTAGCCCTGAATCATTATTTTCAATACATCAGGAATATCAAGTTTGTGTACTTTGAATCCAAAGTTGACGGCTTTTCAGCGGTCGATCACCCAACAAGGCGCTAATCATTTGACGGTATAGTTTACCCAATAATTGCAACTGTTCGTGAGAAAAATCCTGACCATCTTCATAACTTTGCATGGATGTAATCAATGCACCCTCAAGTGTTGAACGTGAGGCTCGTGAAACTGGCAGAAAGCCATCATTGATCTGAAATTGATAATGCTGATTGACCTGAATGTCTTGTTGACTCGCATCTACTGAAAAATCAATCGCATAGCCCAACTCCTGCAATAATACATGTTCAAACTGGCGTAAAATCTGTCGCAGGAATAAAGAGGCTTGTTTATGCGATGCCAATTGCTGTAATTGCAATAAGGTCAGTTGGTATTGTTCAAATGTCTGTGGCATCGCTTCTTCAAGCGGACATAAACGCAACACGATCTCATTTAAATAGAAACCAGCAAAAAATGCATCACCATGAAAAAACACAGGTTGATTCAGAATTTCAAGTTTTGTAAAGTTTTTGAGTTCAGATTTGCCAGTGGCTTGCAGACGAATAGGCTGATATTGCGGCGGTGGGGTCTGTCTTAGAATCCCATCCACCCGCCCATATTCTTGTGTAAATAAATGCACAATATGGCTTTTTTCACGATATTTACGATGATGAATCAAATAGCCATGCAGGACTTCATTACGCATCATAAAGCGATACTAGTCCTTCTTTTTCTCATCCTTTTCTTCATCATCGCCATCAGGAATAACTGCACCAGCCACAGCAGCAGTCCCCTTAACAACACCTTTGGTGGTCTTATAAGCAACTTTAACAGGTACGGTCTCAAGCTTATGAACACAGCCTTGCAACATGAAGATGCATGTTACGATTGCGAGTACACGGATTGTTATTTTCATACCTGTTTCCATTGTCTTAAAACCTGTTAAATATCGCTATAACCCAAGCTTTTTAACGCACGCTCATCATCAGACCAACCACCTTTGACTTTCACCCAAAGCGTTAGCATAATTTTTTGCTCAAACATTTTTTCCATATCTGTACGTGCATCCATGCCAATGCTTTTCAGCTTCGCACCTTTATCACCAATCACAATCGCTTTTTGGCCTTGGCGTTCCACAAAAATGGTCGCATCAATATACGTACATGGCGGCTTTAAACGACCTGTTTTTTCATTTACGGCTGCTTCTTCAGTTTTAAATGATTCAATTTGAACCGTTAAATCATATGGCAGCTCTTCACCTAACTGACGCATAATTTTCTCACGAATGATCTCACTCGCAAGGAAACGCTCAGAACGATCAGTAATTTGATCTAATGAATACAATGGTGGTTGATATGGCAGATACTTCTCGATGGTATCTCGCAAATGATCGAGATTTGCACCACGCAATGCTGAAACCGGAACAATTTCAGCAAAATTCATGAGCTTGGCACGCTCTCGAATCAGTGGTAAAGCCTCATTTTTATTTTCAAATGTATCAAGTTTATTGATCACTAGAATCACTGGCATATCGGCATTTTTAAGTTTTTCCAAAACCAATTCATCGTTTTGCGTCCACTTTTGTGCATCCACCACAAATAAAACCAGATTCACATCACGCAAAGCAGAGTGTGCCGCACGATTCATCATCTTATTGATGGCACGTACTTCTTTTTTATGCATCCCAGGAGTATCTACAAATACCGCCTGTGACTTCTCACGCGAGTCAATACCCACAATCTTGTGGCGTGTGGTTTGTGGCTTACGTGAAGTAATAGATAGTTTTTGACCCAAGATGTGGTTCATCAAAGTCGATTTTCCTACATTTGGACGACCAACAATAGCCACAAAACCGCTTTTGAAATCTGAGGGAATAGTCGTTCCCTGAGAACTAAAAAATTGATCAACTACATTATTGCCATCTTGCTGTTCAGTTGCTTCTGGCTTATTTTCTTCTGAATGAGACATCAGGTTATTGCTCCAATAATTTTAAAATCTCTGCCGCTGCCGTTTGTTCGGCAAAACGACGACTTGAGCCCTCGCCTATAATTTTTGGCAGTCCCGCTACATCACATTCCACTTTGAAATGTTGATTAGGGGCATCACCCTGAATATCTACAACCTCGTAAACTGGGAGAGGTTTTTTACGTGCTTGTAAATACTCTTGCAAACGTGATTTCGGGTCTTTCAGTTGATCTGTCGGTTCAATATAATCCAGATAAGGCTCATACCATTTTAGCACAATGCGTTCCAACAGGTTGAGATCATTGCTGTCCAAATAAATGGCACCAATAATTGCTTCAACTGTATCAGCCAGAATTGACTCTCGGTGATGTCCACCCGATTTTAACTCGCCTGTGCTTAAAATTAATGACCGACTCAATTGTAAGTCATTTGCAATTTTCCCCAATGCTTCCTGTCGAACCAAAGTCGCACGCATCCGCGTTAAGCGACCTTCATTTTCAAGTGGGTAGGTATGGTAAAGATAATTGGCAACAATCATCCCTAATAATGAATCGCCTAGAAATTCCAGGCGTTCATAATTGTGCTTTTGACTCACAGAACGATGGGTCAATGCCAGTTTTAACAAATCAAGGTGTTTAAACTGGTGACCAATTCGCCCTTGCAGACGTGCATCATTGAGCTTGTTTGGCAGATTTTTGGTCAAAAGTCTTCTCAAAGGTCATCACTAAACTAATATTCAGCATGAAAGGCTTACGCACTTCATACTTTTTCTTAACAATTAAATCATCTTTATAAGTAACCTGTGCAACATCCTTGAAACGAAGATCCCGAACCCCATTCATATCCAGACGCTGATCCATCTGAGCTGCGAACTTAGTTGGTG
>NZ_DDAH01000165.1:13299-19415 GCF_002333245.1 Acinetobacter sp. UBA2063 | reverse complement strand
CTGCGAACTTAGTTGGTGTAATATTCTCAGGACTATCCTTTAATAGACCTTCAATTTGAGAATCTATAATTCGATCATCCCAATATGCTGGCCAGATTGCGATTGATGCCTTTACAGCAATCGCAAATAGAACCACCCCAAATAAAATTGCAATATACGAAGCGCCTTGTTGAGATTTACGCATCTGTAGTATGTCCTATACGTTTTATTTATTAGTCAATCTTACCATTTCGGCTGAAACTTGGAAGATTGAAACCAGGTTCTTTATGCATCCATACATAAAAAGCACGCCCTGTTAAATTGGCTTCTGGGACAAAACCCCAAAAACGGCTATCAGCGCTTTGGTCACGGTTATCCCCCATCGCAAAATACTGGCCTTGTGGTACAGTCACTTCCCAATCCCGTCCATTACTTTTAATAAACACATCATTGGCTTTTGCCACAAATGGCACTAATGCTTCAGCGCCCTTTAACTGAGCAAACTGGAACTGTTCAGCCAAAGGATTACGCCCATCCAGATAACGGATCAGATGCTGATGCTCACCTAAAGTCTCTTTAAAATAATATACGGTTGGCGTTTCAAGTTGATCCTTTTCACGTTTAACCTCAGTAGCAACTTTTGCAATTTGCTGACCATTAATGATTAGCTGCCCATCTTTAAACTGAATATGGTCACCAGGCAAACCCACTACACGCTTGATATAACTAATAGTAGGCTGTGGTGGATAACGGAACACGATGACTTCACCGCGCTTTGGTTCACCAATATTAATTATTTTGGTATTTATAATCGGCAAACGTACACCGTAATCAAACTTATTCACCAAAATAAAGTCACCTGTTTCCAAGGTAGGCACCATAGAGTCAGATGGGATATTAAATGGCTCATAGAGGAAAGAACGTAGCACCAACACCACAGCCAATACTGGCCAGAAATCATACGCCCATGTGATCACAAAGTTTTCCTGATCACGTCCCTTATTTGCACGTTGTTTCAGTACAAACTTGTCAAGCAACCACACGATAAAAAATATCAGTGTGACTGGAACGAGAATCAAATTAAAATCAAAATCCATGAGCGATTCCTAAGTCTTTTTCTATCGATCAACTTTTAATACAGCCAAGAACGCTTCCTGTGGAATTTCGACACTTCCCACCTGTTTCATGCGTTTCTTACCTTCTTTTTGTTTCGAAAGCAGTTTCTTCTTACGAGACACGTCACCACCATAACATTTTGCCAAAACGTTCTTACGCATGGCTTTAACGGTAGAACGTGCAATGATTTGCGCACCAATAGCTGCCTGAATCGCCACATCATACATTTGGCGGGGAATCAGGTCTTTCATCTTCTCAACCAGTGCGATACCACGATGGCGGGCATCCTGACGGTGACAAATCATCGCCAAGGCATCCACCTTTTCGCTATTAATTAACACGTCAACCTTAACCAGAGATGAACTCTCAAAACGGACAAAGTTATAATCCAGTGAAGCAAAGCCACGAGAACATGATTTCAACTTGTCAAAGAAATCCATAACCACCTCAGCCATTGGAATTTCAAAGGTGATGGATACCTGATTACCCAGGAATTTCATATCTTTTTGCACACCACGACGCTCAATACACAAGGTCATGACATTGCCCAGATATTCCTGTGGCACAAGAATATGACATTCTGCAATCGGCTCACGTAAGTCTTCAACTGTTGAACCATCTGGCATTTTCGATGGGCTATCGATATAAATAATGTCGCCTTTCTTGGTCAATGCTTCATAAATTACAGTTGGCGCAGAACTAATCAGGTCAAGATCATATTCACGTTCCAAACGTTCCTGCACAATTTCCATATGCAGCATCCCCAAGAAGCCGCAACGGAAACCAAAACCTAAAGCATCAGAGCTTTCTGGTTCAAAGAATAAAGCTGAATCATTAATCTGGAGTTTTTGCAGAGCCTCACGGAATGGCTCGAAATCACTGGCATCAATTGGGAAAAGCCCAGCATACACCTGTGGCTTCACTTTCTTAAAGCCTGGAAGTATTGCAACATCGGGAGTAGATGAAAGCGTGATGGTATCACCGACTGGTGCACCAAAAATATCCTTGATACCCGCAATGACAAAACCAACCTCACCTGCCTCAAGCAAATCAGTTTCAGTATGTTTTGGATTAAACACACCTACCGATGTCACAGGATGCGTTTGTCCAGTTGATTTCACCAGCATCTTGTCGCCCTTACGGATACGACCCTGTTTAATGCGGACAAGCGAGACAACACCCAAATAGTTGTCAAACCATGAGTCAATGATCAACGCCTGCAACGGCGCATCACGGTCACCTTCTGGTGCTGGAATCACATCGACCAGACGCTCTAAAACGCCCTCAACCCCTAAACCTGTTTTTGCAGAACAGGTTGGCGCATCTGTTGCCTCAATCCCGATAATTTCTTCAATCTCATGGATGACACGCTCAGGTTCAGCCTGAGGTAAATCAATCTTGTTCAGGATGGGCAATACTTCCAAGCCTTGCTCAATTGCGGTATAACAGTTTGCAACAGATTGAGCCTCAACTCCCTGTGCCGCATCCACGACTAGCAATGCACCTTCACATGCAGCCAAGGAACGTGACACTTCATAAGAAAAGTCAACGTGCCCTGGCGTATCAATAAAGTTGAGTTGATATTCCTGACCATTCGGATGCGTATAGTACAACGTGACCGACGCAGCCTTAATGGTAATCCCACGTTCACGCTCAAGCTCCATGGAGTCTAGCACCTGAGCCTGCATCTCACGATCCTGTAAGCCGCCACACATTTGAATGAAACGGTCAGCCAGTGTTGACTTACCGTGGTCAATGTGAGCAATAATCGAGAAATTTCGTATATTTTTGATATCTACGGATTTTTTAGCTTGCGCCATGGGTTACCTTGAGAAAATAGAACGCCTGATACTTTAAAAAAGCAATAGGCCAAAGCGGTTTAACAAAATTGTTGCCGATTATAACAGAACAGCTTTTCAAAGTATCCAAAATAATGAGTTTCATTTAAAGGCTTCATGGTTCACGCAACACCTTCATTCATTCCATAGCAGCATAGGAAATTGAAAAATCCATCGGATTCAAATCAGCTGGAATGGGTTGGTAGGCATGGGTAAAACTTGGTGACATGCGTTTTGGACGACCTGTGGCAATTTCAATACAGGCCCATTTAGTGTTACCAACGAACAGGATACTTTGATCCTTGGGACGGTAAAATGCATACTGGCGAAAAGAATATAATGCATTAATATCATTAAGCCACGTCCTTAAGATGACTTCCTCCCCCTCAAGTGCAGCTTTACGATATTGCACATGGTGTTCAACCGCGACCATCGCATGATTGAGTTCCAGATATTGTGCCAGCCCCAAACCCAATGCTTCGATATGCGCCTCAGCAACATCTTGCATCCACTGGATATACATCACATTGTTGACATGCCCAAGTACATCAATATGTGCTGGCTGAACCTGTATTTTTAAATCAAAAATGGTACTCATTGGTCTGATATTTCATTCGTCAAAGTTTCGTTGCATACACTAGTCTAAACCCATCGTCATTACAAAATAAAAACCACCCCAATGAGGAGTGGTCTTAAAAATCAAGATGAATTACTGAAGACGCAAACCAACAATTGCACGTTGCCCCTGACGGATAATCACAATACGGGCCACACTATTTTTTGGCAATGCTGCAATTGCCTTAGCAAATGCCTGACTATTGGCAACAGGTGTGCTGTTGACTTGTACAATCACATCCCCCGCAACCAGATTCGACAATGAAGCCAAACCACCACGTTTCACCTCACGGACCAAAGCACCACCATTAACATTTAAACGGCTTTGTTCAGCTTCCGTCAAGTCACGGATATTCATACCCAAGCCATTGGTTGGATTATTTTTATCCTCAGCCGCAGGTGTATCATCTGGCGCCACACTTAAAGTCGCAGAAATTGTACGGATCTTGTCATCTCTCAGAACTTCCAGCTGGATGGTCTGGTTTGGTGCAATACGGTTTAAGCGATAAATCAGGTCGCTGGTACGGCTAATGCTATTACCATCCAGTTTTAAAATGACATCACCTGGTTTTAGGCCTGCTTTTTCAGCAGGAGATTTTGGCGAAACCTGATTAATCAATGATCCTTCTGGTTTTGGCAGTTTATAGGCATCGGCCAAGTTGCGGTCAATATCCTGCAACATCACCCCCAAATAAGAACGCGTTACCTTACCACTGGTTTTCAGCTGCTGCACAACATCCATCGCCACATCAATTGGGATAGAGAAAGACAAGCCCATATAACCACCCGTACCACTAAAGATACGCGAGTTTACACCCACTACCTCACCACGCTGGTTAAACAATGGACCACCAGAGTTGCCTGGGTTTAAGGCTGCATCGGTCTGAATAAATGGAACTGACGTTTCACCACTCATATTACGTGACTTTGCGCTGACGATGCCTGCCGATGCTGAGTAATCAAAGCCAAAAGGAGAACCTATCGCCAACACAGGTTCACCCACTTTTAGCTGATTTGAATCACCAATTTTCAGTTCAGGGAAACTCGCGCCATTCACTTTTAGCAAGGCAATATCAGTACGCTCATCACTTCCAACTAAGGTTGCATCAAGCTCACGACGGTCATTTAAGGTAATGGTAATACGTGAGGCATCGTCAATGACATGACGATTGGTTAACAGATAGCCATCCTTGCTGATAAAGAACGCACTGCCGTAAGCGGTTTTTTCCTGTGGCCCCTGCTGTTGGGGAATAATCACCTGATTACCAAAAAAACGGCGTAAAATTTCGGGAACCTGTTGCTGCAACAACTCTTCCTGAGTCATTTTCTTCACAACATTCACACTCACCACAGCAGGGCTAACCTGCTCAACGAGACTTGAAAAATCTACTGGCGATGCAGCATTGACTTGAGCAGCTGCTACCGTAAATACCGCAGCATACATTCCTTGTTGTAAATAGCGACTTTTCATGAAGCAAGAACCTACATACTGATGATCAAATAAAATTCAAGATTATGTTTTTATCACAACCCTAGCATTCTTTTCGTAAAAATATGTTTATATTTTCAAGGTATACAACGAAATAGAATGGCAGAATGTGTATAAATTGTGGAGTTCCACCTCAATCTTCACTCTCAGCCATGTTTTACCATGGGAAGCCTTAAAAAAAGATTAAAACAGTGTTCCAAATCGTAATTGACCTATATTTATATAGATCTGCTAAATTATGGCAAGCAATTAAAATAAACTTATTCGCTAAAATTTCATTCAATTCCAGGCAGATTGGCACTTGCCTTTTTCATTAAAAAGCGTTGTCATTAGCGAACGTTTGAAAATGAAGCAGATCGTCATGCCTGATTTAGAAACAATTCACCATTTTGATGTGATTATTGTAGGCAGTGGTGGTGCGGGCCTAAGCCTCGCACTCTCTTTACCAAGTCATTACAACATTGCAATTTTGGCAAAGGCGGCGCTCACGGAAGCCAGTACCTTTTATGCTCAGGGCGGTGTTGCTGCGGTACTGGACGAGACTGATTCCATTCAACAACACATTAGTGACACGATGATTGCAGGCGCACATTTATGTGAAATGGATGCAGTCAAACATACCGTTGAGGGTGGTAAACCCTCTGTTGACTTCCTGCTGAAACAAGGTGTGCAGTTCACACTGGATGATGACGAGCAATTACACCTTACCCGTGAAGGGGGGCACTCGCAACGCCGTATCATCCATTCAGCGGATGCAACAGGCAAAGCAATTTCAACCACATTGGTTGAACGCGCCAAAGAACGCGACAACATCACCATTTTTGAAAATTACATTGCAATTGACCTGATCACCTTGCATAAACTTGGCCAACAGAACCAGCCTAACCGTGCAATTGGCTTATATGCCCTGGATGAAAGTGCTGAACAGGTTCATACGTTTCTGGCCCCTTTCACCGCTTTGGCTTGTGGCGGTGCAATGAAAGCCTATCTATATACCTCAAACCCTGACATTGCAACGGGTGATGGTATTGCAATGGCCTATCGTGCGGGTTGCCGTGTTGCCAATATGGAATTCAACC
>NZ_DDAH01000165.1:0-13196 GCF_002333245.1 Acinetobacter sp. UBA2063 | reverse complement strand
AATATGGAATTCAACCAATTCCACCCAACCTGCTTATACCATCCCAAAGCACGTTCGTTCCTGATTACTGAAGCAATGCGTGGTGAAGGGGCTTATCTGCGTTTACCTGATGGTGAACGTTTTATGCTGCGTTTTGATGAACGTGCCGAACTTGCACCCCGTGATATTGTGGCCCGTGCCATTGACTACGAGATCAAGCGGTTGGGTATTCGCCATGTATGGCTGGACATTACCCATAAATCACCAGAATTTATTACCGAACACTTCCCTACACTTTATGCACGCCTGCTAGAGCTTGGTATTGACATTACCAAGGACATGATTCCTGTTGTACCTGCTGCCCACTATACCTGTGGTGGTGTGATGGTAGATTCCAGCAGCCACACCGATTTGACAGGTTTGTATGCCATTGGTGAAACCTCCTACACAGGTCTACACGGTGCAAACCGTATGGCGAGCAACTCCTTACTTGAGTGCTTTGTGTATGGCATGAGTGCGGCGGAAGATATTGAACAGAAATTTGATGCTGGCTTTAAATTCCCTGAGGTTCTTGCGTGGGATGAATCACAGGTCACCGATGCGGATGAAGATGTGGTGATTCTGCAAAACTGGGATGAGTTGCGTTCAACCATGTGGAACTATGTTGGTATTGTGCGTACCACCAAACGTTTACAACGTGCTTTACATCGTATAGAAATGTTGAAACGTGAAATCACGGAGTATTATCAGGACTATCGTGTCAGCAAGAATCTGATTGAATTGCGTAATCTGGTGCTTGTTTCTGAGATGATTGTTCGCTGTGCCATGCAACGCAAGGAATCGCGTGGCCTGCATTACACGCTGGATTATCCTGAACTCTCCAGTGAAATTCGTAAAACTGTTCTGACACCACCAAATTTTGCAGTGGAACAGCCGTTGGTGAATGAGTAATTATATTTATTCGATGTAAAACAGCTTCTAAGCAAGCTGTTTTACATAATTTAGGGCGTCTTCAAACACAAGCTCAGCATTCTGTGTGGCATCCAGTCGCTTAATCCGTTCAGGTTCAGCCTGCCACAAGCTTTCATATCCTGTCCGCACCTTGGTAAAGAAGCTCAGCTTTTCCTGCTCAAAACGATCCAGTGCCCCGCGCGCTCTGGCACGGGTCATACCCAGTTCAATCGGCGCATCCAGCCAGAAAGTAATATTCGGCATATGCGAAATAAACGTTTGGTTAAGTAGTTGCAACTTTTCCTGACTTAAACCACGCCCAGCGCATTGATAGGCAAAACTGGCATCAGTAAAACGGTCACTTAACACAATCTTGCCAGCCTCCAAAGCTGGAACAATCACCTGCTGTAAATGTTGCGCCCGTGCCGCATAGATCAGTAGCAACTCAGTATCATGGCTCATTTGTTCTTCATGATTCACCGCCAACAGCAACGAGCGAATCTGTTCCGCCAATGGCGTTCCACCTGGTTCGCGGGTGAGCACCACCTGTTTACCCTGCTGTTCAAAATACTGGTGAATTTTGCGAATCAGCGTGGTTTTGCCCACACCTTCGGTTCCTTCAAAACTAATAAACATCATTCACCCTGATTTTTCTTTGAACGTAACACAGTTAAATATTCCTGTACCGCACGGTTATGCTCTTCCAACGATGCTGTAAATTTATGTCCACCATTGCCTGTGGCAACAAAATAAAGATTTTTTGAGTCATCTGGATGCATGGCAGCCTCAATTGCTTTTTTACTTGGCAAAGCAATTGGCGTTGGTGGCAATCCGTTAATGGTATAGGTGTTATACGCTGTTGGGGTACGTAAGTCATTACGGGTGATATTCCCTTTATATTGATCACCCATGCCATAAATCACGGTTGGGTCTGTTTGCAAACGCATTCCAATTTTTAAACGACGCACAAACACACCTGAAACCTGTTGCAACTCACTGTCCAGACTGGTTTCTTTCTCAATAATCGAAGCCATGATCAATGCTTCATACTTATCTTTGTAAGGGAGATTCGCCGCTTTATTTGTCCATGCCTCATCCAGTGACTTCATTTGACGGCGGTATAAATCGGTCAGGATTTTCTTGTCCGTTTCACCTTTGGCAAAGAAATAGGTATCAGGCGCAAACAAACCTTCTGGATGTGAATATGGAATGTCCAGTTCCTTGAGCAATTGATCCTGTGGCAAATCCAGAATGGTTTTGCTGACATTTGGGTCTTTTTTAAGATTCTGAACCAGTTGCTTAAACGTTGTTCCCTCAATCACCAGAATACGGTTCATCTGTGCATTTTCAGCATTCGACAACATATCCAGCACCTGACGAACACTCATGCCATGAGTGACTTCATACACACCCGCTTTCATACTGTCATGAATCATGAACTTCTGGTACAGCTTTAATATTATCGGAAAATTCACCTTATTTTCTTTTGCAAGACGGTCAATAAATCTGGAATAGGTATCGCCCGAAGAAATGACCAAAAGCTGTTTCTTGCCCTCAACAGGATAATTCTTAAACAGGCTTGTGCCCACAATGCTCAACAGGATGACAAGTAAAATAATGATCGCGCCCAAAAATACTTTCACTGGAAATCTGGATTTCGGCGTGGCTTTCGGTTTTTTATTGCTTTTGCTTGAATTTGGCGGCTTTGGCATATTAATCAATCTGGTTCAGTTTTAAAGTTTTAAATAAATCAAGACAAGGTTGTTGCTCTAAAGCTCGATCATGAAATCGAACAACCGCTTTCATCGGGTGCAAGGCATTACAGAAAAATAGGCTTTGAATCTGCTCAAGCTCATCTATTCCAATATAGCGTTGCTCACATTCAATCTGTGATTGCTGCATTCGCGACAGGATAGTTGCCCGCATGACACCGTGGACACCATTATAACGAAGTTCTGGCGTAATCCACCGTCCATTTATACGAATAAAACAATTACTGCTCACGCCTTCAACAATATAACCCTGTACATCACTGACCAATGCCTCAAGCCAACCCTGCTGGTCTGCTTCCTGTTTCAATAACACCTGTTCCAAACGGTTCAGGGTTTTTAAGCCCACCAGATTCGGCATGGTCAGGCCCAAAGCACGATTTAGCATGCCACTGGCAATCCATTCAGGCTGGAAAGCCTGCAATGTGGCTGGATAATACCAAAGATAAATGTCTGCTGGATGCAAAGGCAAGCTATAACCACGGCTTCCCTCTCCACGACTAATCACGATCTTTAAGGTGCCGTTTAAGCTTGAATGCTGTTGTTGTAACTTCTCGATTGATTTTTCAATTTGGGATAGATCAGCATCCAGACTCAGGCTCTGGCAAGCCCTTTTTAAACGTGCAAAGTGCAATTCTTTTAGTTCAAAATTTCCCTGAAAAATACGTGCTGTGGTAAAGCAGCCATCTCCATAGTGAAATGCCCGATCAAGTAAAGGAATAGAATCAATGAATTGTCCATTTTTATAGCATTGCATGATTCAAACACCTTTCAATCCAAATAGTCCACATGATTAACAATAAATAACTCTTTGATTTTAAATAATTATACCAAATTAAGCATTGGAATAAAAATTTATCATTTATCAATAATTCAGCATAGCTTATCTATTTTATGCAATTGCATTTTTTTCATATCAAATTCGTTTTTTATTATTTTTTTTGCAAAAAAACTGGCGTTATGCTGCATCCATATTCCAAACATTCATTTAGTTTCAAGGGGTTTTTCATGCGTTTATCTCAGTTAAAAGTTGGTGTCATTGCCGCATTACTCTCAGTGTCTTCTTTTGCAGCCCAAGAGTTTTTAAATGTCTCTTATGACCCAACCCGCGAGCTTTATACCGATTTCAACAAGCAGTTTGGTGCTTTCTGGAAACAGCGTACAGGTCAGGACATTGACTTCAAACAATCCCATGGTGGTTCAGGCAAACAGGCCCGTGCCGTGATTGATGGTTTAAATGCTGATGTGGTGACACTTGCCCTTGCAGCGGATATTGATGAAATTGCTGAAAATGCAAAATTGCTTCCAGCAGACTGGCAGAAGAAATTGCCAAATAACTCAACACCTTATACCTCAACCATCGTTTTCCTTGTGCGTAAAGACAACCCTAAACAGATTAAAGATTGGGGCGACCTGGTTAAACCAGGTGTAGAAATCATTACCCCGAACCCTAAAACTTCAGGTGGTGCGCGCTGGAACTATTTGGCAGCATGGGCTTGGGCAAAACACCAGAAAGGTGGTAATGATGCCAAGGCACAGGAATTCGTACGCCAGATTTATAAACAAACCAAGGTGCTTGATTCAGGTGCCCGTGGTTCAACCACGACCTTTGCTGAACGTGGCATCGGTGACGTGTTGCTGGCTTGGGAAAATGAAGCATTCCTTGCCGTACGTGAGCAGCCAGGCAAGTTTGAAATTGTGACTCCATCACTTTCAATTCTTGCTGAGCCACCTGTGGCCGTGGTTGAGAAAAATGCCGAGAAGAAAGGCAACCTGCAAATTGCCCGTGGTTACCTGAACTATCTCTATTCACCAGCGGGTCAGGAAATTGCAGCACGTAACTTCTATCGTCCTCGCAACGCAGCTGTTTTAAAGAAATATAGCACCACTTTTAAGCCTCTGAAGCTTGTGACAATTGATAAAGAGTTTGGTGGCTGGACCAAGGTACAAAAAACCCACTTTGACAACGGCGGTATTTTTGACCAGATCGTTAAGACCAATAGTACAGGCAAATAATAAAGTCTCCTTGCGCTGTAGTTGATAACAGCGCAAGGGGGAAGTTAAGAAGGAGAATAGACATGGTTCATACAGTCATTGTTCCTGGTGTTGGTGGCAGTGAAGCACAACATTGGCAGTCGTGGTTACAACAGCAACTCGTGTCTAGTTCTCGTGTGCAGCAAAAACACTGGGACCGACCAGTATTAAATGAATGGGTTGCCCAGTTTGTCAAAACAGTTGCAGCAATTAAATCGCCTGTGCAAATCGTTGCACACAGTTTTGGTTGCCTGACCAGTGTTGCGGCACTTGCTGAACATCCTGAACTCAGGGCAAAAGTGGAAAACCTGATTCTGGTGGCACCTGCCAACCCTGCCCGTTTTGGTGAAAGTGGCTTTGCCCGTCATAGTCTGACGGACTACAAGCAATATTTTCATCAGCTCAGCATTGATGTGCCGACCACATTATTGATTAGTGAAAATGATCCATGGCTGGGTTATGTCGATGCGTTACAGCTTGCACAGGCATGGAAACTCACTCCGATTAATCTGGGTCAGGTTGGTCATATCAATGTGGCATCTGGGTTTGGTCCTTTTCCTGAAATCCTCAATTACATGCTGCCCGAAAAAAAGATGCAGCCTGTAAACCGAATGAGTCAGGCAAATTTTAACCTGAAATTTGCCTAAGCTCAGCTCTTCATATCTTTAGTTTTCGCGTTATTTATTTGCTTACTGGTCTTTAGCAAGCATCTCTCATCTTGAGGAAATATCATGTCGCAGCGTTCCCGAGTGCTGCCTGGGTTTGGTCTCTCTTTAGGCTTTACCCTCGCTTACGTGTCTTTCATTGTGCTTATTCCTTTATCTGCTGTGTTTATCAAATCTTTTGGGATTGGATGGGACGGATTATGGGAAATCTTAACTTCTGAACGAATTTTAAAGTCTCTACAACTAAGCTTTAGTGCCGCTTTGATTGCCGCCACAGTCAATGTGATTTTTGGCTTATTACTGGCATGGTGCTTGGTACGTTATAGCTTTCCAGGCAAAAGAATTGTCGATGCACTGGTAGATCTTCCTTTTGCGTTACCCACTGCGGTTGCAGGCATTGCCCTCACCTCACTGTATGCAAAAAATGGCTGGATTGGACAATACCTTGAACCTTTAGGTATTCATGTGGCCTATACCCCGCTGGGTATTACCCTTGCCCTGATCTTTATTGGCCTGCCTTTTGTGGTACGTACCGTACAACCTGTACTCAGCGACATTGAAACGGAACTTGAAGAAGCGGCTTCTGCACTGGGCGCAAATCGCTGGCAAACCATTAGTAAGGTGATTCTGCCAATTTTATTCCCTGCATTACTGACAGGTTTTGCGCTGGCATTTGCCCGTGGTGTTGGTGAATATGGTTCAGTTATTTTCATCGCAGGAAATATGCCATATAAGACCGAGATTGCACCATTGATGATTATTTCCCGTCTGGAAGAATATGATTATGCAGGTGCAACCACCATTGCCGTGGTGATGCTGGTTCTCTCCTTTGCCATCCTATTTTTAATTAACTTATTACAGGCATGGGCAAGCCGCCGTACAGGGAGAGTTGCACAATGAGCTTAAATAACAATAGCAATGCCTTGGCACTCAAGTTACAGGCCCGCGATGCAACCCGTGAACCGACCTGGGTACGTTATACGCTGATCACCGTGGCAATGATTTTCTTTCTGAGCTGCCTGATTTTGCCGCTGATTCTGGTGTTTGTAGAAGCGTTTAAACAAGGGATTGAAGTGTATATCCATGCCCTGACCGATTCAGATACCCTGTCTGCGGTGAAGCTGACTTTATTAACCGCTGCAATTGCCGTTCCAATCAATGTGGTATTCGGGGTTGCCGCGGCATGGGCAGTGGCTAAGTTTCAATTCCGTGGCAAGGCCATCCTCACCACCATTATTGATATGCCGTTTTCGGTTTCCCCTGTCATTGCAGGTTTAATGCTGGTGTTGATTTTCGGTACACAAGGCTGGATTGGTGGCTGGTTAATGGATCATGACATCAAGATTCTATATGCCGTTCCCGCAATTGTATTGGCGACCATTTTTATTACCGTTCCTTTTGTTGCACGTGAACTGATTCCACTCATGGAAGCGCAAGGCACAGAGGAAGAAGAAGCTGCGATTGTTTTGGGTGCTTCAGGCTGGCAAACCTTTTGGAAAGTGACCCTGCCAAATATTAAATGGGGTCTGATTTACGGTGTGATTCTATGCAATGCCCGTGCAATGGGTGAGTTTGGTGCGGTATCGGTGGTGTCAGGACATATTCGTGGCCAAACCAATACCTTACCGTTACACGTTGAGATTCTTTATAACGAATATACCTTTAGTGCTGCATTTGCTGTGTCTTCATTACTGGCATTTTTAGCGATTATTACCCTGATTTTGAAAACATGGTTAGAAATCCGTCAAGACCAAGCCAACGAACATCAGCCAAATACATAAGGAATGAACACATGAGTATTCAAGTTAAAAATATTGAAAAACACTTTGGTGCATTCCATGCGCTAAAAAACATCTCCCTAGACTTTCCTGAGGGTGAACTGGTGGCATTGCTCGGTCCATCTGGCTGCGGTAAAACCACACTGTTACGCATCATCGCAGGACTTGAATCTGCGGATGGCGGTCAGGTCTTGCTTGAGGGTGAAGATGCCACCAACATCCATGTGCGTGAGCGTCAGGTCGGTTTTGTGTTCCAGCATTATGCTCTGTTCCGCCACATGACTGTGTTTGATAATATCGCTTTTGGTTTACGCGTGCGCCCACGTGCCACCCGTCCAACAGAAGCTGAAATTAAAAAACGTGTGACTCGTTTATTGGACTTGGTGCAATTGGGCTTTTTAGCTGACCGTTACCCTGCCCAACTTTCGGGTGGTCAACGTCAACGTATTGCGCTAGCTCGTGCTTTGGCGGTTGAACCAAGAGTGTTGTTATTAGATGAACCGTTTGGCGCACTAGATGCCAAAGTGCGTAAGGAACTACGCCGCTGGTTGCGTACCCTGCATGATGAACTACATATCACTTCCATCTTTGTGACCCATGATCAGGAAGAGGCGCTGGAAGTTGCCGATCAAATCATTGTGATGAACAAAGGTGATGTTGAACAAATTGGTTCACCACGTGAAGTGTATGAAAAACCCGCTACACCGTTTGTATTTGACTTTTTAGGTCAAGCCAATCGTTTTGAGGGGGAACACAGCGGCGGGACCATCCACATTGGTGATGATCGTATTCAGCTTCCAAATACCTTAGATGCACCGCAAGGCAAAGTGATCGCCTTTGCACGACCAAATGAACTACATATTCATGCACAACCACAGCCCAATACCATTGAGGCAACGTTTCTACGTGAAGTCTGGATTGCTGGTAAAGTCATTGCTGAATTACAAGATCGCAGTGGACGTAACATCGAAATTTTATTAAGTGTAGAAGAAGCGAATTTACATCAATTCAAGCCAAATCAGACCGTTTGGATTAGCGCGGCTCAACTGCACTTATTTGCAGACCAAACAACGCAAGTCGCTTAGAATAATAACTTGAGAACGGTTAATATAACCTTGCAGGATTTTAACCGTTCCTCACTCATCATGTGGAAAAAATTATGAATTTTCAACAACTTAGAATTATTCGAGAAACTGTTCGCCAAAATTTTAATTTAACTGAAGCATCTGCAGCACTTTATACCTCCCAATCTGGTGTCAGTAAGCATATTAAAGATTTAGAAGATGAATTAGGTGTGCAACTTTTTGTACGTAAAGGTAAACGTTTACTTGGTTTGACCGAACCAGGACAATCTTTATTAAGTATCGTTGAGCGCATGTTAGTTGACGCCGACAATATTAAACGTCTCGCAGATGATTTTAATAAAGTGGATGAAGGCACACTTACAATTGCGACCACACATACACAAGCACGTTATGTACTTCCTCCAATTGTGAATCAATTTAAAAAATTATTTCCCAAAGTACATTTGGTTTTACAACAAGCAAGCCCTGTTGAAATTGCTGAAATGTTGCTTCAAGGAGAGGCAGATATTGGTATTGCAACTGAGTCTTTAACAACTGAAGAAAACTTAGCAAGTGTGCCCTATTATGAATGGCATCACAGCATTATCACTCCAAAAGAGCATCCATTAACAAAGTTAGATACGATCAGCCTCGAGATCTTAGCGGACTATCCTCTAATTACTTATCATGGAGGTTTTACAGGTCGTTCTAAAATTGATAAAGCTTTTGAAGATGCGCAACTGCATGCTGACATTGTGATGTCCGCACTTGATGCCGATGTCATCAAGACCTATGTTGAACTGAATATGGGCGTAGGGATTGTCAATGATGTCGCCTATGATGCTGAGCGGGATTATCGTCTGCAACAGATCAAAACCGATATTTTTGGTGTCAATACCACATGGATTGCTGTACGCAAAGGACATTTGCTTCGTGGTTATGGCTATGAGTTTATTTCCCTATGCTCACCTGAAACCGATATCAGGGCACTTAAAAAAGTTGCCTATCCTGAAGAATAATGATTATGGTGGAGCAATGTAATCATCGCCCCATACCTATCCTTACCATATTATCTTGATTTTCATAATGATCTATTTTTACCTTATAAACTTTCTGGAACTGCTATCTTTTAATTTCATGCAGACATAAAAAAACGAGCATTACGCTCGTTTTTTATAACAACTAAAGTATTAGAAACGGAAGCTCACGCCAAGTTTAGCAGAAGGCATCCATTCATAAGTACCCTTGTTCTCAATTTTGCGCTCTTCAGCTCGAATTGCCTGACCTAATGTACGACCATCATCACCAATCAATCCCAATGAAGCTGCATCAGCATTTAAATTAACAGTTGGGTTACCTGTATAGTAAGCTCCCAATTCTCCAAATACGCCCCAACGGTTCGTAATTGCAGGCGAGAAACCTACACCCAAATAAGGTACGATATCATTTTTATATTTCATGGTACCGTTAATCTGGGTAGTACCAACAGGGTTTGCAAAACGTGCGCCATCGACCTTAAATGAAGCATTTTGCCCTGCACGGCGCTCTAAACCATAGTCATTGTCAAGATATGCCACACCAGTTGCAACATAGAACCAGTTTGCCCAAGGACGAATCTCAGCGTTTAAATAAACGTTGTTGTTATCCATATCAAGGTCATACTTTGAACCATTAATCTTGAGATCATCTGACCATGAGATATCACCACCGTTATAACCCAGTGTTACACCCACGTATGGATTGGCATTGTAAGAAATCGCGCCACCATAACCTGTTGTACCTACTTCCGCACGAACAGATGCTGGTTTCATGAAAGAGAAAGTTGCTACACCCTCATCTGTCACAATACGCTCATCAGCTGCAAAAGTTGTTCCAGCGATTGCAGTTAAAATACCAGCACTTAAAAGAATACGTACAGCTTTCATTGAAGTCTCCTCAAAAAAACACTTTTACTTAAATATAATTGTTACCGTGGTTTTATATTATAATAATGATTCATATCTTTTTATACAGAAACTGATTACTTTTTTGTTATTTTTTGATACAAATTCAGAATAATTGTATATTTCAAAATAATGTATAAAAAACAATTAAATCCGAATTTATTACAATTTTATTGCTTAATTTTAAAACACTTTATTGTAACGACTTTTTTCAAAGATTCTTCGATCAAATTAGTGTAAAATCTTTAAAATTTTTTTTGGATGAAGGAAGATCATGTCTCAGCTTTCTACGATCATTGAGCAAGCATTTGAAGACCGTGCCAACTATAGCGCAACGGACTGCCCTACTGAAATTCGTCAGGCTGTAGAACAAGCATTGGCAGATTTAGACAACGGTACACTTCGTGTGGCTGAAAAGATTGATGGTGAGTGGGTTGTTCACCAGTGGTTAAAAAAAGCCGTTTTACTTTCATTCAAACTGAATGACAACCAGCCAATCGAAGCATGTGACCTACAGTTCTATGACAAGGTGGCAACCAAATACTCAGGTTGGACTGAAGAGCAGTTTAAAGCAGCTGGCGTGCGTGTTGTACCACCTGCGGTTGCTCGTCGTGGCAGTTTCCAGGCAAAAAATGTGGTGTTGATGCCATCTTATGTCAACATTGGTGCCTATGTGGATGAAGGCACAATGGTGGATACTTGGGCAACTGTTGGTTCATGTGCGCAAATTGGTAAAAATGTACATTTATCTGGTGGTGTAGGTATTGGCGGTGTATTAGAGCCATTACAAGCAAACCCAACGATCATTGAAGACAACTGCTTCATCGGTGCCCGTTCTGAAATCGTTGAAGGCGTGATTGTTGGTGAAGGTTCTGTAATTTCAATGGGCGTTTTCATTGGTCAATCTACCAAGATTTATGACCGTGAAACTGGCGAGATCCATTATGGTCGAGTACCAGCAGGTTCTGTGGTTGTTGCGGGCAGTCTGCCATCTAAGTGTGGTACCTACAGCCTTTATGCCGCGATTATCGTGAAAAAAGTGGATGCAAAAACACGTGCAAAAACCAGCTTGAATGACTTGTTACGCGCTGACTAAGATGTAATACCACGGAGCTTATACTGCTCCTCGTCTCTACGATTATCACTGATCGTAGAGATTTTTGTTTTTTAATAGCTTGCTGATTTTGTGGTAACTCTTTATGGCTTCCTTACGTTCTTCTGCAATTCCTGTCTCCGATCCTGCGGCTGGTTTACGCATTACCGAGATTTTTTATTCCTTGCAAGGCGAAGCGAACACTTTTGGTTTACCTACCGTTTTTATTCGCCTGACAGGTTGCCCATTACGTTGCAGTTATTGTGATACCACCTATTCATTTGAGGGCGGTGAACGTCTGTCACTTGAACACATCATTGAAACAGCAAGCCAGCATAAAACGCCTTATATCTGCGTCACAGGCGGTGAGCCACTAGCACAACCGAATTGCTTAATTCTATTACAGCGCCTGTGTGACCTGGATTTTCAGGTATCCCTTGAAACCAGTGGTGCGTTAGATGTTTCAAAGGTAGAGCCACGTGTTTCCAAAGTGCTGGATTTAAAGACACCGACATCAAAAGAAGACCATCGTAATCTACTAACCAATCTTGACTATTTAACCCAGCACGACCAAATTAAGTTTGTGATTTGTAATCGTGAGGATTATGAATGGTCGAAGCAACAGTTGATCAATTTTCAATTGCAGGATAAGGTCAGTACCGTTTGGTTCTCCCCTGCCTTTGCCGTTGAAAAAGGTGCGGCTGTCCTGCCTGCTCTTGCACGTGATTTAGCTCAGTGGATTTTAGATGACCATCTCCCTGTTCGCTTCCAGCTACAGTTGCATAAACTGTTATGGAATGATGAATCTGGTCGCTAAACAGTTCAAAATCGGTTCATTTTTGGACTTGCTTTCATTAAATATATTTAGGTTGAATCATGGAAAATAATATGCGTTCCCGTGCCATCGTATTATTGTCTGGCGGCTTGGACTCAACAACGTGTCTTGCCTGGGCGCAAGCACGCTATGAATGTATTGCCATTAGCTTTATGTATGGTCAACGCTCAACCACCGAACTTGATGCAGCCAAAGCACTCGCACAACGAGCAGGTGTAGAACATCGTGTGATTAATATTGATCTTGGCAATTTAGGTGGTTCAGCACTTACAGACCATAACATTGATGTACCTGAACAATTACAGGAAGGTATTCCTGTAACTTATGTTCCTGCACGTAACACAATTTTCCTGTCCTATGCGCTTGCCGCCGCTGAGGTTTTTGATGCCGAAGCCATCGTGATTGGGGTCAATGCCGTTGATTATTCAGGATATCCTGACTGTCGTCCTGAGTTTATTGATGCATTTGCCAATCTTGCGCGTTTGGCAACAAAAGCGGGTGTGGAAGGAAAACCCCTGAAAATTGAAACACCTTTGTTACATTTATCCAAAGCGAATATTATACGCTTAGGTATCGAACATGGCGTAGACTATAGCCAAACAGTATCCTGCTATCAAGCAGATGCTCAAGGACGTGCGTGTAGCAAATGCGACAGTTGCCGTTTACGTCAACAAGGTTTTATCGAAGCAGGTATTGCGGATCCTACACGTTATACCGAATAGACGATATAGGGTTATAATTAGGTACAATATATGAAGTTTTTTAAATCAAATCTTATTCTTTCCACCATGATGTCGGCGGCTGCCCTACTTGCAACGGCAACCCATGCTGCGGATGAGAATCCACTCAAAGCTGCGTATAAAAGTACCAATGTCAAATCTGCATTGATCAATGTGTGTAAAGACCAGACCACAAAGGGTGGAAAACTGACAGCGGCAGAAGTCAGCAAATTCTGTTCTTGTAATATTGAGGCACAGGGCAAAGTAACTGAAGCACAAAAATGGGAAATTCAAAGTGCAATCAATGCCAATAAAAGCCCAAGCTCCCTTGCCTTTGTACAGCAACAGAATAAGGATTTACAGGCT
>NZ_DDAH01000164.1:10217-23261 GCF_002333245.1 Acinetobacter sp. UBA2063 | reverse complement strand
TCTAATGTATTTAATAAAGCTTCATGTGTATTAAATGCATCGTCATGTGCATGAAGCAGATTGAGCACAGGCTGACCTGATGCGCGAAGTAAACTAACATCGAATAATGCTTCACAAGCCGAATTTAAATAAAAAATATTAAGTTTACTATCGACCAATAATATGGCAGTCGTTAAATTATCTACGAGCAGTCGATAGTCGATAGTGTTATGTTGATCCATTTATGAATCGTCCTGTATTAAAATGGCGCAATAAATATATGTATAAATGAATAGCCATTCATGTCTAAAGTTTATGTAATGCAAAATGCAAGCCAACTTTTGATAGACTAAATTTCAACAACTTAGTTAAAAGATATGACGTTTATGCTGTATTTTTCACATAGATGCGGTTTTATCTGGATTTTATAATGTTCTAAATTGGTGCAATGTAGGATTTTATTTAAAAAATTGGTTGTATTTTGGTGCGTTGATTAAACTGTGCAATCCCCACCTGTTTTTATCACTCGAAAAGTCATACAATACGCCGATTCAAGCGGAGCGCAGATTCATGAAGACCCCCAAAGTCGGTTTTGTATCTTTAGGTTGTCCTAAGGCATTGGTAGATTCTGAACGAATTTTAACCCAGTTAAAAACTGAAGGTTATCAAGTGGCATCAGATTATGACGGTGCGGACCTGGTTGTTGTTAATACCTGTGGTTTTATTGAGTCTGCGGTACAAGAGTCGCTGGATGCGATTGGTGAGGCCATGAGTGAAAATGGTCGTGTGATCGTCACGGGCTGTTTGGGCAAAGATGAAGATAAAATCCGCCAAATGCACCCAAATGTACTGAAAGTGACAGGTGCGGCAGCCTATCAGGACGTGATGGAGGCAGTGCATGAGTATGTGCCTGCACCACCAAAGCACAACCCGTTTATTGATCTGGTTCCAGAGCAGGGTGTGCGTTTAACACCGAAGCATTATGCTTATCTCAAAATATCAGAAGGCTGTAATCACCGATGTACATTCTGCATCATCCCAAGCATGCGTGGAGACCTTGTTTCTCGTCCAGTAGGGAAAGTATTGGATGAAGCGGCAGCATTGAAACGTGCGGGTGTAAAAGAAGTATTGGTTATTTCTCAAGATACTTCTGCGTATGGTGTGGACACCAAATATAAGCTGGATTTCTGGAATGGCCAGCCTGTTAAAACCAAATTCTATGATATGTGTGAAGCACTTGGTCAGCTTGGTATTTGGGTGCGTTTACATTATGTCTATCCTTACCCACATGTAGATGCAGTCATTGACCTGATGGGGCAAGGTAAAATCCTGCCTTATTTGGATATCCCTTTTCAACATGCCAGTCCGCGCATCTTAAAATTGATGAAGCGACCAGCCCACAGTGAAAACACCTTGGAACGCCTTAAATTGTGGCGGGAAAAATGCCCTGAATTGGTGATTCGTTCAACTTTTGTTGTGGGTTTCCCTGGTGAAACTGAAGAAGATTTCCAAATTCTATTGGATTGGTTGAAAGAGGCACAGCTTGACCGTGTCGGTTGCTTTACCTATTCACCTGTAGAGGGAGCGACAGCCAATGATCTTCCAGACCATGTGCCTGAAGAAATCAAGCAAGAGCGCTATGAGCGTTTCATGGAAGTTCAGCAGGAAATTTCAGCGGCAAAACTGCAAAAGCGTATTGGTCAGACGATGACTGTCTTAGTGGATAGCCTGGAAGAAGAATTTCCAGTTGCGGTTGCCCGTTCTTATGCGGACGCACCAGAAATTGATGGCAATGTATTTGTTGAAGATATTGATAAAAGCGTGATTAAGGCAGGTGACCTGCTTGAAGTCGAAATTACTGATGCAGATGAATACGATTTATTTGCAAGGTTAATTCAGGTTAAATCTGCTTAACACAAGATATAAAGAAAATTTTGAGATTGATCGGTTTGGAGTAAAGGTATGTCAGCTTCTAAGAATCCACGTTATGCACGAATTTTGCTCAAGCTTTCTGGTGAGGCTTTAGCTGGAAATAAAGATATGGGTATTGATGCCCAGGTACTGGACCAAATGTCACTTTCGATTGCCCATCTGGTTGGCTTGGGTGTGCAGGTGGGTATCGTTGTTGGTGGTGGTAACTTATACCGTGGTAGCCAGTTGCAGAAAGATGGTCTGGTTGGTCGTGTAACAGGTGACCAAATGGGCATGTTGGCGACGGTGATGAATGGTTTAGCGATGCGTGATGCATTGGTGCGCCGTAATATCAAAACCCGTTTGATGTCTGCTTTGTCAATTGGTACGGTAGTCGAGTCCTATTCTAGCCGTGACGCGATTCGCCATTTAAGTCAGGGTGAGGTATGTGTGTTTGTTGCGGGCACAGGTAATCCATTCTTTACGACTGATACCGCAGCTTGTTTACGTGGTATCGAAATTGAAGCAAACTTGATCCTGAAAGCAACCAAGGTTGATGGCGTTTATAACAAAGACCCAAGTAAATATGAAGATGCAGTTAAATATGACAATTTAACTTTCGATCAGGTTTTGGATGAGAAACTTGGTGTGATGGATTTAACTGCAATCTGCCTATGCCGTGACCACAATGTGCCATTGCAGGTGTTCGATATGAACAAGTCTGGTGCATTGCTTTCTGTTGTGATGGGTGAAAAAGAGGGAACTCACGTCACGAATTAATATACGTGAACCATAAAGCGCTTTATACTACGTTAAATATTTTGTAATACCTCAGGAATAAGTAAGGAAGATCATATGATTAACGATCTCAAAAAAGACAGCGAACAGCGCATGCAGAAAACCCTTGAGTCTTTGGAACAGGGTTTTGCAAAAGTTCGTACTGGACGTGCTCATCCATCTATCTTAAATGGCGTGATGGTTCCTTACTATGGTTCAGATGTTCCATTGAATCAGGTGGCGAACGTGGGTGTTGAAGATTCACGTACCTTAATTGTTCAGCCATTTGAACGTAACATGGTGTCTGCGATTGATAAGGCAATCCGCGAAAGTGACTTGGGCTTAAACCCGATTACCACTGACTCTATTCGTGTGCCGTTGGCTGCCTTAACAGAAGAAACCCGCCGTGACATGCAGAAAGTTGCCCGTTCAGAAGCGGAGAATGCCAAGGTTGCCATCCGTAACATCCGTCGTGATGTTTTAGGTGACATTAAGGCCCTACTGAAAGAAAAAGAAATTTCTGAAGATGATGAGCGCCGTGCAGGTGAAGATATTCAGAAAATCACTGACAAGTTTGTTGCGGAAGTGGACAAACGTCTTGCAGCCAAAGAAGCAGAATTGATGAAGGTCTAATTATATGACCTCACAAGAAGAACAGCTTCTTCCCCAGCATGTTGCCATCATTATGGATGGCAACAATCGTTTTGCCAAAAAAAATCAGATGCAAAAAGGCGATGGGCACCGTGAAGGCAAAAATATCCTTGACCCCATTGTTGAGCATTGTAAAAGTGTCGGCGTAAAAGCATTAACGGTTTTTGCATTTTCAAGTGAAAACTGGAATCGACCACAGTATGAAGTCGATTTACTCATGAAGTTGTTAGAAGATACGATTCATGAGCAACTTCCTCGTATGGAAAAATTTAATATTGCTCTACGTTTCATTGGTGACCGATCACGTCTCTCAGGTCATTTAAGGGATTTGATGCAATATGCAGAACAAAAAACAGCCGCCTTTGATTCCATGACCTTAACTATTGCGATTAGCTATGGTGGCATGTGGGACATGGCGAATGCTGCAAAATGTATTGCTCAGGATGTTCTTGCTGGGAAAGTTCAAACAAACCATATAAATGTTGATTTATTTGATAAATATGTCAGTCTAAATGACCTGCCTGCTGTGGATTTATTAATTCGTACAGGGGGAGATTATCGCCTTTCAAATTTCTTATTGTGGCAAGCTGCATATGCAGAATTGTACTTTACAGAAACTTTATGGCCAGAGTTTACGGTCGAAGAATTGGATTACGCATTTCGTGTTTTTTCAGGGCGTGAGCGACGTTTTGGCAAGACATCCGAACAGATTCAACAAGTGAAAATAGAGAATTAATAATGTTAGAGCGGATAATTACCGCATTGGTATTAGTTGCAGTTGTTTTAAGTTGCATGTTTGCAACGCAATCACATTATCCAATGTTCATGCTTATGATTTTAGCGGCAGGGGTTGCAGGCTACGAGTGGTCTAAATTGATGCCACAGGCGTCGGCGATTGTCTCAAAACCTAAAGCCTGGGTATATGGTGGTTGTGTTGCACTGGTATCAACACTGGCATTGTTTTTTAATGATATTGCCTTACTGCTTTGGGTTGCATCCATTCTTACCTGGCTGGTGAGCATTTACTGGATTAAAAATTTCCCCGATGCTGATAACTGGTACAACGTTTCACTTCACTTGATTGGGTTTGTTTTAATTTCAGCCGCTGTTACTGCAATTTATGCTGTATGGCATAGCTCACCGTGGTGGCTGATGTATTTATTTCTATTGGTTTGGGGCGCTGACAGCGGTGCCTACTTTGTTGGCCGTAAGTTTGGTAAAAAGAAACTTGCCCCGAAAGTCAGTCCAAATAAATCCGTTGAAGGTTTATACGGTGGTATCGCCACAACAGTGATTATTATGCTGGTTGTACAATATTCCTATTTAAATTTAACCGCATTGCAGCTTATTTTATTCCTGATTCTTTCAGTCATTACCGTGTTTGCATCAGTGCTGGGTGACCTGTTTGAATCCATGATCAAGCGTCGTGCAGGGATTAAGGATTCTGGCCGTGTGTTGCCAGGTCATGGTGGTGTGCTGGACCGTATTGATTCACTGCTTGCGGCAGCACCTATTTTTGCTACGGGTATATATATTTTAAAACTGATTGGTGTAGATCTTTAAATGACTCAAGCTGTTTGCATATTGGGTGTAACGGGTTCAATTGGAAAAAGTACTTTAAAAGTATTGGAACAGCATCCAGACGATTACACCGTATTTGCAGTTTCTGCATATAGCCGTTTGGATGAACTTTTAGAAATTTGTAAAAAATACCATCCCAAAATTGTTGTGGTGCCGAATGAAAAAGCATTTGAGTTGCAACAACGTTTAAATCAAGAAAACTTAAAACATATCGAAATTTTGACTGATGAAGCGGGCTTAATCACTATTGCTGAGCATGCCGATGTTGACATCGTCATGGCTGCTATTGTTGGTGCGGCAGGTTTGTTGCCAACTCTTGCCGCAGTCAAGGCAGGTAAGCGTGTCTTGCTTGCCAATAAAGAATCTTTGGTCATGTCTGGCGACATCATGATGCAGGCTGCCCGTAAGCATAATGCACTGTTACTACCCGTTGATTCTGAACATAATGCGATTTTCCAGTCCTTGCCGCATGACTATCTAAATGCTGAAAGGACAGGCCAGCCCCAGTTGGGTGTTTCCCGAATTTTACTGACAGCGTCTGGTGGGCCATTTCTCAACCATTCATTAGAACAATTGCATGATGTAACACCACAACAGGCGTGTAAGCATCCAAACTGGTCTATGGGTCAAAAGATTTCGGTTGATTCTGCGACTTTAATGAATAAAGGGCTGGAATTGATTGAAGCGTGTCATTTGTTTTCAATATCAGAACATTTTGTTACAGTCGTGGTTCATCCACAAAGTATTATTCATTCCATGGTGCAATATGTGGATGGATCAACTTTGGCACAAATGGGTAACCCTGATATGTGCACACCAATTGCACATGCATTGGCCTGGCCTAAACGCCTGGCAACAGATGTTCCTGCGTTAAACTTGTTTGAGACTGCTCAATTGAATTTTCAGCAACCTGATATTGTCAAGTTTCAAGCATTGGACTTGGCTCGTCAGGCGATGCGGGCAGGTGGTTTGGCGCCTACAGTATTAAATGCAGCAAATGAAGTTGCAGTTGCTGCATTTTTGCAGCAAAAAATTCGCTTTACTGAGATTGCGCAAATTGTCGAGAACACTTTGCAAGTTGTACAAAATGCCAAAGCAGAAAACATAGACATCATTTTACAGACTGATATGATCGCTAGACAGGTTGCAGAGACGTATATTGTGGATATAGGGGGCTAAATCGTATGAATGCACTATTTATGATTGTTGCAGCGATTTTATTACTTGGTCCACTGATTGCAATTCATGAGTTTGGCCATTATTGGGTGGCGCGTAAATTAGGTGTCAAAGTCTTGGTTTATTCCATTGGTTTTGGCCCAACCTTGCTGAAATGGCAGTCTAAAAAATCTGGAATCCAATATCAGCTTTCTGCTTTGCCACTTGGTGGTTATGTCAAAATGCTGGACGAGCGTGAGGGCAATGTTGCTGAAAAGGACCTGCCTTACGCCTTTAACCGTCAGTCTCCGTGGAAGCGTATTGCCATCGTTGCGGCTGGTCCATTGATCAATCTTATTTTTGCCGTGTTATTGTTCTGGATTTTATTTTTACCAGCCCAGGAACAGTTGAATACCCGTATTGGCAAGATTATGCCCAATACTCCCGCAGCGCAGGTTGATTTGCAAGTGGGTGACAAAATTCTGGCAGTTGATGGTCAAACAACGCCAACATGGGAAAAACTTAATTATACCTTGGTCAATCGTGTGGGAGAGACAGGGCAAGTTTCCATTATTGTTGATCGTGCAGGTACTGAAAAGCAGTTTAGTTTACCAATCAAGGATTTCCTTAAGGATCAAAGCCAGTCACCTTTGGATGTATTGGGCTTCTTGCCTTATCGTCCAGTCATTCCTGCAACCGTGAAAGAGTTGAGTGCAGATGGTGCTGCTTCACGTCAGGGAATGAAAGTCGGTGATCGTATCGTTGCAATTGACAATGTTGTCATGAAAGACTGGTTTGATGTGGTTGATGTGGTTCAGAATTCACCTGAAAAACTTTTGAACATTGATGTGATGCGTCAGGGAAAACTGCTGCATTTGCAGGTGATGCCACAAGGTCAACGTGACAATATGGGCAATACCACAGGCGTGCTGGGGGTGAAAAGTGACGCGGGCAAGATCACCATTCCTGCTGAATACAAACAAACCATTCAGTATTCACCGATCGAAGCGTTGGGTGTTGCGGTAGATAAAACCACACAGCTTTCAGGCATGATCTTTAACTCAATCATCAAGATGGTGCGTGGCTTGATTGGACTGGATAATTTGTCAGGGCCAATTACCATTGCCAAAGTGGCTGGACAAAGCGCCGAAATGGGATGGCAGACCTTTATCTCATTTATGGCCTTGATGAGTGTCAGTCTGGGTATTCTCAATTTGCTTCCAATTCCAATGCTGGATGGTGGGCATTTGGTTTATTACTTTATTGAAGCCATTCGTGGCAAACCTGTTTCTGAACAAATACAGATATTTGGTCTAAAAGTTGGTATGGTACTGCTCGGTAGCATGATGCTTTTGGCTTTATTTAACGACTTCATGCGTTTATAAAAACGCAATTGGAATTTAACTTACTGGAAAATATATGGGCATGCGTCACACACATTTATTAATGCCTTTGGCACTGGTTAGTGCGATGGCAGTGGTACAACAAGCATACGCAGCAGATGAGTTTCTTGCACGAGATATACGAATTGATGGCCTAGTGCGTTTAACACCTGCAAGTATTTATTCGATGTTACCAATAAATAGTGGCGATAGAGTAAGTGATCCAGTGATCGCCGAGGCAATCCGTACCCTATATGCTTCAGGCTTGTTTGATGATATCAAGGCTTATAAAGAAAAAGATGTTCTGGTTTTTAAGGTTGTTGAACGTCCAGTCATTTCCAAGCTTGAATTCAAGGGTAATAAACTCATTCCAAAAGAAGCTTTAGAACAGGGCTTAAAGAAGATGGGCATTGCTGAGGGTGAGGTTTTTAAGAAATCAGCCCTGCAAACCATTGAAACCGAGCTGGAACAGCAATATACCCAGCAGGGTCGTTATGATGCCGATGTGACTGTGGAAACGGTTGCTCGTCCAAACAACCGCGTTGAGTTGAAGCTAAACTTTAATGAAGGTACGGCTGCAAAAGTTTTTGACATTAATATTATTGGTAATACTGTTTTTAGTGACAGTGATATCAAGCAGGTATTTGCCGTTAAGGAAAGTGGCTGGGCCTCTGTGGTAACCCGTAATGACCGCTATGCACGTGAGAAAATGGCGGCAAGCCTTGAAGCCTTGCGTGCCCTTTACCTAAACAAGGGTTATATCAACTTTAATATTATTAACTCTCAACTGAATATCAGTGAAGATAAAAAGCATATTTTTATTGAGGTTTCAGTTGATGAGGGTAGCCAGTTCAAGTTCGGCGAAACCAAGTTCCTCGGCGATGCATTATATAAGCCAGAAGAATTGCAGATGCTTAAGCTGTATAAAGATGGTGAGACCTATTCACAAGAAAAAGTAAACGCGGTTAAGCAACTATTGCTCCGTAAATATGGGAATGCAGGCTATTACTATGCTGAGGTAAACATCGTACCTGAGATTAACAATCAGACAGGTATTGTCAACCTCAATTACTATATCAACCCAGGTCAGCAAGTTACAGTTCGTCGTATTAACTTTACAGGCAATAGCAAAACAGCTGATGAAGTATTACGTCGTGAAATGCGTCAAATGGAAGGCGCGTTGGCAAGCAATGAAAAAATTGACTTGTCCAAGGTGCGTCTGGAACGTACAGGCTTCTTTAAAACGGTTGATGTCAAGCCTGTTCGTGTACCAAACTCAACTGACCAGGTTGACCTGAATGTCAATGTTGAGGAGCAGCACTCTGGCACAACCACACTTGCGGTTGGTTATTCTCAAAATGGTGGTGTGACATTCCAGGCTGGACTCAGTCAAACCAACTTTATGGGAACAGGCAATCGTGTTGCGATTGACTTGTCCCGTTCAGAAACACAGGATTACTATAATCTCAGTGTGACTGACCCGTACTTTACCATTGATGGTGTGAGCCGCGGCTACAACGTTTATTATCGTAAAACCAAGTTAAACAAGGACTATAACGTCAATAACTATGTCACTGACAGTGTTGGTGGAAGTTTAAGTTTCGGTTATCCGATTGATGAAAATCAAAGTTTAAGTGCTTCGGTGGGTATCGATAAGACTAAAGTCAGAACAGGACCGAGCGTTTCGACTTATATCCGTGATTATTTATTAGCGAATGGTGGTAAAACGACTGGAAGTTCGAGTTATTGTAAGGTGGATTTAGAGCCTATTATGGGGCCAGATCCGAATAATCCTGAGAAACAGATCGTGACTGGCTATAAACCATGTCCTGAAGATCAAATCCATACTTATGGCGATCAGTTTGAAGGTACGTTCTTAACCTATAACTTAAACTTAGGTTGGTCATATAACACATTAAACCGTCCGATTTTCCCAACCTCGGGGATGTCACATCGCGTTGGTCTTGAAATTGGTTTACCTGGCAGTGATGTCGATTATCAAAAATTAACTTACGATGCGCAAGCATTTAAATCACTTTGGGGTGGTTTTGTCCTTCGTGGTTACGGTAAGTTAGGCTATGGTAATGACTTGCCATTCTATAAGAACTTCTATGCAGGTGGTTATGGATCGGTTCGTGGTTATGATAACAGCTCACTGGGGCCTAAATATCCAAGTGTAAGTTTTCAGGAAACTGGTCAAAGCGATCCAGATCCTGAGGAAGTGGGTGGTAACGCACTGGTTCAGTTTGGTACAGAATTGGCGTTGCCATTACCATTTAAAGGTGACTGGGCACGTCAGGTTCGACCAGTATTATTTGCCGAGGGTGCGCAGGTGTTTGACACCAAGTGTGATGTGCCAAGCGGTAACATTCTGGTAAACAGCAGCAATGTTGATATCAAGCAGTATTGCAAGGACAACTACAATTTTAATTTTGACAACATGCGCTACAGTGTGGGTGTTGGCTTTACATGGATTACCATGATTGGCCCATTATCGTTGAGTTATGCATTCCCACTGAATGATAAGAAAGGCGATGATACCAAATCAATCCAATTTGAAATCGGTCGTACATTCTAAGTACGGCCTTAGTTTGAACTCTGCAAAACAGATAAGGGATGTAATAATGAAAACATTAACAATGCTGATGTTAGGTTTAGGATTAACGGTTTCAGCAGTTGCAAATGCGGGCGGTATAGGTGTTGTGGACCTGGCTAAGGTCGTTGAAAGCAGTACCTATTTAAAACAGCAAAATGACAGCCTGGGTCAATCAGTTAAACCGACTTCAGCTAAACTGGAACAGTTAGGTAAAGAGATTGAAAGCTTACAGCAAAAAGCCCAGTCCGCTAATCAGGCCGATTTACAGAAATTAAGTGGCCAGTATCAGGCCAAGGTCAATGAGTTTAATACGACTCAACAGGGTCTACAGACCAAAGTACAGACGACTTTGCAAACGATGAATACAAATTTTGAGAATCGTGTGAAACAGGCCGCTGAACAATTAAGAAAAGAAAATAACCTGGATTTTATTTTAAATAAAAATTCTACGATTGCCTCTGACGCTCAGTATGATTTAACTGATAAAATGATTCAAAAGGTTAATGCAATGAAATAATCAATGAATAGACGTAGTTATCGTTTAGAAGAAATTGCTCACCTTGTACAAGGTGAGTTTTTGGGTGAAAAAGACTTCGAAATTTTTAACTTAGCAAGTTTAGAACAAGCACAAAGTCAGCACATAAGTTTTGTAAATGGTGATAAGTATTTAGCACAGGCTGAGTCAAGTCTTGCTGGCGTTTATATCGTCACACCGACATTAAAAGCGCAATTGAAAGATAAGAAAAACTTTATTATTGTTGAAAATCCTTATTTAGCTTTCGCAATGTTAACCCATGTTTTTGCAAAAAAAATAACTCAACGTGGAATTGAAAGCACAGCCCAGATCCATCCTTCAGCTATCATCGCAGATGATGCCTATATTGGTCATTATGCTGTAATTGGTGAAAACTGTGTGGTTGGTGCTAACACGATTATTCAAGCTCATGTATTTTTAGATGATCATGTTGAAGTGGGCAAAGATGGTTTCATTGATACTCATGTGACGATCACAGGCGAAGCAAAACTTGGTGATCGTGTTCGTATTCATGCAAATACAGTGATTGGCTCTGAAGGTTTTGGTTTTGCACCTTATCAGGGGAAATGGCATCGAATTGCCCAGTTGGGTTCTGTTCGTATCGGAAATGATGTTCGTATCGGTTCAAATTGCAGCATTGATCGTGGTGCTTTAGATGACACAATTTTAGAAGATGGTGTCATTATTGATAACCTTGTGCAAATCGCGCATAACGTTCAAATTGGTCAACATACAGCCATCGCTGCAAACACAGCAATTGCTGGAAGTGTCCGAATTGGCAAAAACTGTATTATCGGTGGTGGCAGTGCAGTTGCAGGGCATTTAAATATTGCGGATAATGTGACGCTTACTGGAATGTCAATGGTCACAAAAAGTATTTCTGAGGCGGGAACCTTTTCTTCGGGAATTGGACTGTTTGAAAATAGTCACTGGAAAAGAACTGTGGTACGCCTTAGACAATTAGCAGATGTGCCATTGACCCAGATCACCAAAAGGCTTGATCATATGCAAGCTCAATTAGAGTCCCTTGAATCAACCCTTAAGTTACGTAAATAATTTATTATGACCGAGTCAACATTTCCAGCATTCACAATGCCTGAATTACCGATGGATATTCTTACCATTCGTGAATATTTACCGCATCGTTATCCTTTCCTGTTAGTCGATCGAGTTACGGGAGTCACTGAGAACAGTATTGTCGGTTATAAAAACGTATCTATCAATGAAGAGTTCTTGCAGGGACATTTCCCAACCTACCCAATTATGCCAGGTGTACTCATCATTGAAGCACTTGCCCAGGTTTCAGGTATATTGGGTTTTGTTTTGACAAATCAGAAGCCGAGTGAGGGTTCCTTGTTTCTTTTTGCTGGTGCGGAAAAAATAAGATTTAAGAAACAGGTTGTTGCAGGTGACCAGCTTATCTTAAAATCTGAACTTGTGATGCAAAAACGTGGTATTTACAAGTACAATTGTACTGCCAGTGTTGACGGTATTGTTGCTGCAACAGCCGAGATCATGATTTCCCACCAAAAAATTGAGCAGACATGACTAGTCAAAATTTAATACATCCTACAGCAATAATTGACCCGTCTGCAAAAATTGCCTCTGACGTACAGATTGGCCCATATTGTGTGGTTGGGCCAAATGTCAGTATTGATACTGGTACAAAGTTACATTCGCATGTGGTCATTGGTGGTTTTACACGAATTGGTAAAAACAACGATATTTTCCAGTTTTCTAGCATTGGAGAAATTTGTCAGGATTTAAAATACAAGGGTGAAGAAACCTGGCTGGAAATTGGCGATCACAACTCCATTCGTGAACATTGTACCTTGCATCGGGGTACGGTACAGGATCAGAGCTTGACCAAAATTGGTAGTCATAACCTGTTGATGGTGAATACCCACATCGCCCATGATTGTATGATTGGGGACCATAACATTTTTGCCAATAATGTTGGTATTGCAGGGCATGTGAATGTCGGTAACCATGTCATTGTTGGTGGGAATGCAGGCGTTCATCAATTCTGCCGTATTGATTCATATAGCATGATTGGCGGGGCTGCACTCATTCTTAAAGATGTGCCAGCTTATGTACTGGCTTCTGGTAATCCAGCACATGCACATGGTTTGAACATTGAAGGAATGCGACGTAAGGGCTGGTCACGGGATACGATTCAGGGTTTAAGAACAGCCTATAAATTGATTTATAAATCAGGTTTGACCACTGAACAGGCCATTGCACAGATTCGTAATGAAGTTTTAGATAATGTGCCAGAAGCCCAACTGTTGATTGATTCTTTAGAGAAATCAACACGTGGGATTGTGCGTTAGGTTTAATTTCAATATAAAAAAAAAGACACTTCGGTGTCTTTTTTATTGGCTTAATTTTCTTCCTCAACAAACTGTTGTCGGTATTTTTTGGGAGACAGTTCAAAGGTGCGTTTAAACGCCTGGTTTAAATCAATCCCTTTAGGT
>NZ_DDAH01000164.1:1139-10094 GCF_002333245.1 Acinetobacter sp. UBA2063 | reverse complement strand
TTTAAATCAATCCCTTTAGGTAAATATTGCCTAATTAAACCATTCATATTTTCGCATGTGCCTTTTTGCCAGGGTGAATGTGGGTCACAGAAATATACATCTATGCCTAAATCTTCTTCGAGTGTTTTATGTTCTGCCATCTCACCTCCACGGTCATAGGTCAACGTTTTACGCAGTTCTGCAGGTAAATATTTCAGAGCTTCAGTTAAGCCTTGCGCACTGATTCTGCCTTTGCATCAGGTAATGTTGCCAAGATACAGAGCCGTGTATTTCGTTCAATATAGTCAAATCATTATAAAACTAATACAACTCAGTCTATGAATTATTTCGATTTTTTTTCGAATCCTGTATGGATAATAAATTATTTTTACTATAAGGGTTGCTATCGAACTTTTGATGATGGTATGACAATTTTATATACTCTATAAACCCTTTAAATTAATTAGGTGGTTTATGTCGCACTTCAAGTTTTAGTCTGCCCTTCCCCATGTGAATCATCCAGAAATGACGATTCAGGATATTCAGATCATTGTCATTCAAATGATGATTCCAGTTCAGATTCTAGTGGTTGTGATAGTAGCAGCAATGATTAAAAAGCTTGTACCCCTTGAGGGGCAAGGGGTACAAGATAAACCGAGTTTAAGGTAAGTCAAACCAAATCATTTGGCTATCCTGCGATGCAGTAATAGTTGCAGTTTCATCGAATACTAATGCATCACCCGCTTTAACCAAGTGATCAGCAATCATCACTTCACCAGAAATGACATGAACATAGTTCACTTTTTTCTTTGCAGTAATCTCCAAGTGTTGATCTTTCTCAATCACCGCCGTTTTCACCTCAGCATTTTGACGGATCAGCATCGGTGCAGACTCATCACCTGCGATCAAATGCCATTGGTTTGGGTGATCTTTCGGATTCAGCTGAATTTGCTGATAAGTCGGTTCAGCATCCTGTACATTGGGTTGAATCCAGATCTGTAATAGATGCACCGCCTTGTCATGCTTGTTCATTTCACTATGGGTGATACCTGTACCCGCACTCATCAACTGCCATTCACCTGCATTGATTTGTCCCTCATTGCCCATGCTGTCCTTATGGGAAATGGTGCCATCAAGCACACAGGTCAGGATCTCCATATTGTCATGGGGGTGGGTACCGAAACCGTTATGGGCGGCAATCGTATCATCATTGATCACGCGGAGTGCACTGACACCCATATATTTCGGGTTGTACCAGCTACCAAATGAAAAGCTGTGGTAGGTATCTAACCAGCCTGCTTTGACATGACCACGGTTTTCACTACGATGTAGATAAGCATTCATCTTTCATCTCCCAGTTATTATATTTTGCTTGATTGTTATATTATCGATTCATAATGGTGATAAATAGTCTTTTATTGCGACATATTGTTCTATAAATGCAATGATTTAATCGTGTGTATGTTTTTGGATGAAATAAAAAAGGCTGAATATTTTATTCAGCCTTTTTAGGTGAGATAAATTTATTTATCAAACGCTTATTTTGATTTGTTTTCCAATTGAGGAATTGCAGAGCCTTGACCAACAGCAAGTAAACCTGTTTCAGTATAGATACCGAGTTTTGCACGTGTATCAGTAATGTCGAGGTTACGCATGGTGAGCTGACCAATACGATCCATTGGCGTAAACATAGAATCACCTTTCTCCATGGTTAAACGCTCAGCCTCATAGGTGAGGTTTGGAGATTCAGTGTTCATGATGGTGTAGTCATTACCACGGCGTAGTTCTAGAGTGACAGTACCTGTAATGGCTTTGGCCACCCAGCGTTGTGCTGTTTCACGCAGCATAAGCGCCTGAGAATCGAACCAGCGACCTTGATAGAGTAAACGACCTAAACGTAAACCATTAATACGGTATTGTTCAATCGTATCTTCGTTATGAATACCAGTCACTAAGCGCTCGTAAGCGATATGTAATAAAGCCATACCTGGTGCTTCATAGATACCACGAGATTTCGCTTCGATGATACGGTTTTCAATTTGGTCAGACATACCAAGACCATGACGACCACCAATACGGTTTGCTTCTAGAATGAATTCAACTGGATCTTCAATACGTTGGCCATTCAATGCAACTGGCATACCTTGTTCAAAAGTAATGCTTACTTCTTCTGGTTGGATTTCAACGTCGTCTTTCCAGAACGCAACGCCCATAATTGGGTCTACGATTTTAATACCAGCATTGAGGTATTCTAAATCTTTTGCTTCATGCGTTGCGCCCAACATATTTGAGTCAGTCGAGTAGGCTTTTTCCTTTGACATTTTGTAGTCAAAACCATTGTCGATCAGGAACTGCGACATTTCGGCACGGCCGCCTAACTCATCAATAAAGGTTTGGTCTAACCAAGGTTTATAGATTTTAAGCGCAGGATTGGTCAATAAACCGTAACGATAGAAACGTTCAATATCGTTGCCTTTATAAGTTGAACCGTCGCCCCAAATGTTGACGTCATCTTCTTTCATCGCTGTTACAAGCATTGTACCTGTTACTGCACGGCCTAGTGGTGTGGTGTTGAAATAAGGAACGCCACCAGTGCTAATGTGGAAAGCGCCACACTGAATTGCAGCAATACCTTCAAGGGCAAGTTGTAAACGACAATCGATTAATCGAGCTTTGACTGCGCCGTATTGTTCAGCTTTCTTTGGAATTGCATCATAGTCATCCTCATCAGGTTGACCCAGATTCGCTGTATAGGCATAAGGTTGTGCACCTTTCTGCTTCATCCACAATAAAGCTGCTGAAGTATCGAGACCACCAGAAAAGGCAATCCCAACTTTTTTGCCTACAGGTACGTGCTGCAAGATAGTTGCATTATCAGTCATTGCTTGTCCTAACTTTTATGAGTAAAGACCCCGAACAGGTAGTCTTGGAGAATCAAAAATCGGTAGCATTGTAACACTTTTCATTAAGCTTGTTTTCTTCAAAGAAAAACTATCCAGAAAATTTATGCTCTAATGGGTTCAGTTTTTTAGTTTTTAAGATGGAAAACATGATTGTTACAAGTGTTTTGACTTTAGTGTCAGCACTTTCTCAAAAAAAAGTCATAAACACGCATAAAAATTCAGTTAGAGTATTATGCAACAAGTTGCAAAGCCAAAAATATAGAAGGAATATCATGACTAGCTATGCAAATATTTTAAAGCCATTACATCTCGGATTTACGACCATTAAAAACCGTGTGGTCATGGGGTCGATGCATTCAGGCTTGGAGGATCGTTTTTTTAATTATCCTAAACTTGCTGCTTATTTTGGTGAGCGTGCCAAAGGTGGCGTCGGCTTAATCATCACGGGTGGGATTTCACCCAACCGTCAAGGCTGGTTATTACCTGCGGGCGGTACCATGAACACTCTGGCAGATATTCCTCATCACCGTCTGGTCACACATGCTGTGCATAAGCATGGAGCAAAAATCCTGATGCAAATCCTGCATTCAGGTCGTTATGGTTATCATCCATTTTCGGTTTCTTCTTCGCCAATTCAGGCACCAATTAATCCTTTTAAACCACGTCAAATGTCGGATAGCCAGATTTTGGCCACCATAGAAGATTATGCCCGTTGTGCAAGCCTGGCAAAAAAGGCAGGCTATGATGGCGTGGAAATCATGGGCTCTGAGGGTTATTTGATCAATCAGTTTCTGAGCAACCATGTCAATAAGCGCACAGACCGTTGGGGTGGTGATATTGAAAACCGTATGCGTTTTCCCGTGGAAATCGTCAAGGCGATTCGTGCCAAAGTCGGTGAAAAATTCATTATTTGTTTCCGCCTGTCCATGCTTGATTTAGTGCATGATGGCAACACTATGCAGGAAGTGATCATTATTGCTAAAGCATTGGAAAAAGCGGGAATCACACTTCTAAATACAGGAATTGGCTGGCATGAGGCGCGTATTCCGACCATTGTAACATCAGTCCCACGAGCTGCATTCGTGGATTATACCGCTGAGGTTAAACAGCATGTTTCAGTACCAGTGATTGCATCAAACCGTATCAATATGCCAGATGTTGCTGAAGAGATTGTTGCTTCAGGACAGGCCGATATGGTGCAAATGGCACGACCATTCCTTGCTGATCCATACTGGGTTAATAAAACTGCAACCAACCGTGTTGATGAAATTAATACCTGTATCGCATGTAATCAGGCGTGTTTGGACCATGCCTTTAAAAATGAGCGTGTTAGCTGTTTGGTTAACCCGCAGGCATGTTTTGAAACAGAATTGGTTTATATCAAAACCAAGAAACCAAAACGTGTTGCGGTTGTGGGTGGCGGCGTTGCAGGGATGTCGGCTGCAACAGTGGCGGCAAGTCGTGGGCATGCTGTGACATTATTCGAAGCAAATAATGATGTGGGTGGTCAGTTTAATTTAGCGAAAGTTGTTCCTGGAAAAGAAGAGTTCCATGAAACTATCCGTTATTTTAAAGTCCAATTAAAGCAGACAGGTGTGGATGTTCGCTTAAATACCAAGGTCAATCGTGAACAGTTGGAACGTGAGGGTTTTGATGAAGTTGTGATTGCAACAGGTGTGGTGCCACGTACCCTAAAAATTCAGGGTAGTGATGCACCACAAGTCTTGTCTTATGCAGAAGTGCTAAAAGGCGCTAAGGTTGGATATAAGGTTGCTGTGATTGGGGCGGGTGGTATTGGCTTTGATGTGTCAGAGTTTTTGCTAAAACCACCACATCAACCACAGCCACAACCATTGGCAGAATGGCAACGCGAATGGGGCGTTGATCCAAACCCTAACTATACTTCTGAAGGTGGTACGCAACGTCCAGAAGTTGAAATGCCAGTACGTCAGATTTATTTATTGCAACGTAAAACAACGCCGTTGGGTATTGGCTTGGGTAAAACCTCGGGCTGGGTGCATCGTGCACAATTGAAAAAACATGGTGTGCGTATGTTGCGTGGGGTACAGTACAAGGCTGTAACTGACGAAGGCCTATGGGTTGAGCATAATGGCCATGACCAGTTATTGCGTGTGGATACCATTGTCGTATGTGCAGGCCAGGAGTCTGTAAAAGATTTAGTACCACGTGAAAATGAAACCACACTGGCAAAATATCATGTGATTGGTGGTGCTAAGTTAGCAGGTGAGCTGGATGCCAAGCGTGCGATTCGTGAAGGTGCTGAACTGGCGGCTAAACTTTAACAATTGATGAAACAATATGCATTTGAATACATTGCAGTTAAATTTTTCTTGAATAAAGGAAACAAGCTTTGTATTCTTAGGCACATGGAAGCGTGGCAGAGCGGTTTAATGCACCGGTCTTGAAAACCGACGAGGGTGTGAGTCCTCCGTGAGTTCGAATCTCACCGCTTCCGCCAAATATCTTAAAGGGAATCAAACACATAGTTTGATTCCCTTTTTATTTGGCACAATTTTGGCACTATTGGAAATTTTAGCAATCTCTTCTTTGTTCTTATCTGAATTAATCCACTTGGCATAACGCATCGTTAGCATCACTAAACTATGCCCTAGCTGTGAAGCCACATAAACTGGATTAAGTCCATTCATTAAGCATACAGTCGCATATGTATGACGAGTGTTATAGGCAGGACGATAACGTATGCCATTCGCTTTCAGTGAGGCTACAAACTTTTCGCTCAATGATTTTTGCGTAGTAAATTCTTTACCTGTCTCATCACAGATAAATACGTGCTCATATTTGAGGTAGGTTAGTAATCTGAGTTGTTGAAATGCCTCGAAAGCAAAATCATTTAAATCTACAAATCTAGCTTTATTTGTTTTAGTGGTTTCTTGCTGAACGCCGTTCACACGACCTTTATTGATGTAAATCTGCTTATTTAAAAAATCTACATCCTGCCAAGTGAGTGCGATAATTTCTGATGGACGGCAACCTGTCCAGAATGCCACCACAAAATACCAATACACAGTTGGGTAGTCTGCAATATATTTCTCTTTTAACCAGTTCAGTATTATTTCCTTTTCCATTTCATTGAATGGATCAGGTTCATCCTCCTGAGTTTTCTGATTTTTCAATCGGTCACATGGATTCTTATCAATCACCTCATCATCACAAGCTAATTCGAATACGCCACGTAATGGAATCAAAGCATCATTTCGAGTTTTAGCCGATGACCATTCACGTCCATTGACGGCTGTACGCAACATTTGACTGGTGATCGTATTAATCGGCATATCTTCGAATAATGGCATCCAGAGCCTTTCCAGAATTGATAGATATTTTTTCTTGGTGCCTTGCTTATGATCTGAAAGGTTATAAAGGTATTCTTGGGCATAGTGAGCAAATGTCGGAGCATTTGACGCTGGCAATGTTTTTTGCGCAGCGTCAGCTTTTTTGATGGGTTTGGCGGTGACAGCTTCGATATCCTCGATTTTTAATATCCCGTATTTAGCCTTGTTTACAAAATCTTCTCTAATCTTAGCCGCCTTAATGAAGTTGGCTGGGGTATCGATGAGGTCGAGGGTGAACCACTCGCGCTTGTCGTTCCATTTAAAGTTAATCTGTATTTTTCCCGATCTTGCTCTTGTGCCTTTTGGTAGACCTGAGCTGCTTGTTCGACCCATGCGTTATAACCTTTCAAACTATATAGGTAATCCCCCCAAAAAATAATTGAGTTTAAAAGTAGAAAATGGAATAACCTTGATTTAAGGAGATTTTCTATGAAAACATCTAAGTATTCAGACAGCCTAATCATGAGTATTTTGAAGCAAGTTGAAGCAGGAACACCCATACCGAACTTGTGCAGCGAACATGGTATGAGCTCTGCCTACAAATGGAAGTCCAAATATGGCGACATGGATCTTTCAATGATGACGCGGCTTAAAGAACTTGATGCTGAAAATGCCCGTTTAAAACGTTAGCTAGATCTATGACTTTTTAGTTCAAAGAGAGGCGTTTACCTCACTAAACCTTGATCGGAAAGTTATGGAATTTTTTCGGGAAGTACATGTAGGGCAAGAAGAAGATTTTACAATTCTTGTATCAAATAAAATCTCAGGAAACTTTGGTGAAGTTTCCTATATAAATTTATTGAAGGTCCCTAATTTCAACGATAAAGATAAATTTCTGAAATGGGCACATAAAGCTTTAAATTTATAAGTTGTAATAACTCAGTGTAGTTTGATAGGAATTGTTTCATTATTTAACAAATTCAATTACATAAGTAATAATGTGATTACATTATGAACAGTAATTCATCAGAAGGCGGTTAGATAAATACAAATCACAGTGATATGTTTGAATCATAAGTTATACATGGATGGAATTAAAGATGAAATTATTAACATTGGTGAGCATAGGTACGGTAGCAAGTTTCTGTTTATTGTCAAAGCGTCACACTACTGAAAATTTATTTCATTCAAACTTCGATAAAGTTGTTCGAAATGCTGTCTTACAGGGATTCATATAAATATAGATGCCTAAGATATATAGCTTTTAAGTACTTAAAGAAGGAATAAGATGATCAGATTATTAATGTGTATATATGGCCTTCATGGTGCTAGAGAGATTGATTACACCAATGCCCAAAAGAAATTTGTGTATGCCGCGAGTGCTTGAAGAAAATCAAGAGTCCTCATGATTAGGTATAATTTCTTTTTATGAAAAGACAGTCTAAAAAATCTGAGCATATAACCTCAAATTGGACAACCGAGCAAGATAGTTTCTTAATTGAAAATAGTTTTATGGTGATTGAGCAGCTTATCAATCATCTGCCTTTTACTGAAGATGAAATTATTAAGCGTAAAGATGTACTAGGTCTCACTAGAAGACATAGACAGATGCGTAAATTTTTAAGCAATCCATCTTAAGAGAGTTCTAAGCCTCTATTTTTTTTAAAACGGATCAGTGCTAATTATTTTACAGGGTAGTATTGCGTAACATATCTATTATTGATAGATAGAGCCTGATGTCATATCTATTATTATAGTATTTCACGTGATGGAACCGACATGATCAATAAGCAAAATCCAGAATCAAAACCTCAAAAAGAATCAAACGATGACAAGGGTGATCAGAAAACCTATCAGAATCCAGATCCCCAAAAAAAACCAAATCAAGAACCTGAGAATCCACTTAAAGAGCAAAAGTAGATCAAAAAGCCCTCGATGAGGGCTTTTTGAAATCATATGCTTACACTACTTTTAAGCTCAAATAAAGTCATGCTGGAATAGCTGCGACAACTTTTTCTCTATCCCACAAACGGTGATTTTGAATAGCTTGTTTGAATTGATCTTGGATCTCTTTAAAATTTTGAGTAGAGAATAGAGCTGCATCCTTAGTGAGCTGAAACTCATCTATTAAAGCGCATTTATCACCCAGGAAAACAATGGGCTTGAGATGTTTATATGTCTCTAATACATAATGTTTAGAAACTCCATCAGCCTTAAATACTTCTAAATTATTCCCATCAACCACGATTACGGCATCATAAGTCACTGAAGGCTCGCCATTTTGTCTTCCATCTACTGGTATTTCATTGCCATCACTAGATTTAACAGGGGCTGCGTTCGGTGCTAAAGTTTCCACAATAGCTTTTTCTGCGTCAGCCCATATTTTAATATCATCTATTGATGACGCATTTACACCGTCATGAACGAGCAAGGCAATTTTTCGCTGTTTAATATCAGATGCAGGAAAAGATGAGGTACTTAATCTTTTCGAAGATGCAATTACGGGTTGGTGCAGACTATCTTGCTGTTTAGGGGGAGTTTTAATACCTAACTCTTTCGCAACATATTCAGCTAAGTCCAAGTCAATATTAGCTAAGACAGCGTAAACTACACGTCTGCGGATATCTTCCGATTTAACCTTAGATAATTCAAAAGAATATGCATCCTTAATATGCTGTTGTTCATATTTTTCCAAACTATGGTAGTGCATTGTGGCTTGCGAGAAATGATCAGCGAAACTTTCTGGTCGAACTCTCAGTTTG
>NZ_DDAH01000164.1:0-948 GCF_002333245.1 Acinetobacter sp. UBA2063 | reverse complement strand
CTTGTACTTCTTCAGGATGTGTCTTGAAAGCACCACTGTCATTAGGTGATTCTCTTGGCCAATTTTCATCAACAGAATTAGGTTCATAATTTGCCTTTCCTTTATAAACTTCGTGATTAGCATAACCACCTCGTCTATTCGTATGAAAAGGACAAACGGGTTTGTTAATTGGAATTTGATTAAAATTTACCGTACCTAGTCTGTGTAAGTGAGTATCCGTATAGCTAAATAGCCGTCCTTGTAAAAGGGGATCGTTACTAAAATCTATACCTGAGACAATATTTGCAGGACTAAAAGCAACTTGTTCTGTTTCTGCGAAAAAATCATCTGTATTTTTGTTTAAAACAAATTTACCTAGTGGAGTAACTGGTACAAGTTCTTCTGGGATTAATTTTGTGGCATCTAAGACATCAAAGTCCCATTGTTTTGCATCTTCTTCAGAGAAAATTTGTGCGCCTAATTCCCATTCCGGGTAATTGCCACGCTCAATAGCATCCCACAGATCACGTCTGTGAAAATCGGGATCTTTGCCATTAATTTTTAGAGCTTCATCCCAGACGACTTGAGCTACCCCTTGCTTTGGAGTCCAATGGAATTTCACTAAGAATGCTTCATTATTCTTATTAATCAATCTAAATGTATGGACACCAAAACCTTGTATAGAGCGTAGATTTCTTGGAATTGCTCTATCAGACATTATCCAAGTAGTCATATGTGATGCTTCGGTGTTTAAAGAAATAAAATCCCAGAAAGTATCATGGGCAGATTGACCAGTTGGAACTTCATTGGCATCTTCTGGTTTTACTGCATGAACAAAGTCCAGAAATTTAATAGCATCCTGAATGAAGAAGACAGGGATATTATTCCCCACCAAATCATAATTTCCTTCTTCAGTATAAAATTTTATAGAAAAACCTCGTACATCTCGAACGACATCAGCCGAACCTC
>NZ_DDAH01000246.1:0-8667 GCF_002333245.1 Acinetobacter sp. UBA2063 | reverse complement strand
CCGTTAGGTCAGTTGGCCTAACTTAAATAAAAAAGTCTCCGACAAGGGTATAGTTCACAATAAAAATATTGGAATGATCAAAAAAAGCTAAAGCGTTTTTAAAATTCTTTAGCTTTTTTTTGCATAAGTAAATCACTATTCATCACAACGAGTTATCTAAAAAAAGCATAAGATATGCGAGTTTTAGCATAATTAGGCATATTGTTGATGTTTGGTCCTATTGAGTTCATTTTAGCTGGTGTTTTAGTTGGCTTCTGTGTGGGAATTACAGGTGTTGGGGGCGGTTCATTGATGACCCCTATCCTGATCAGTTTATTTAAAATTGAACCCCATATCGCAATTGGTACAGATTTACTTTATGCCTCAATCTCAAAATTCTGTGGTTCAGTTGTTCACGCCAAAAAGCTGAATATTGTATGGCCCATCGTGCTCTGGCTTGCATTGGGAAGTATTCCCGCTTCTTTTGCAACCTCCTGGGTACTGGAGCATTACTTAAGCCAGTCAACACACTATAAAGCTGTTTTGACTATGGTTTTGGGCTTTATGTTGACCTTAACAGGGATTTCAATTGTCTTCCGCGCCCAAATTGAAAAGTTCTTTGATCGATTTAGAAATCGTGAACAAGTCAACATGGAAAGCGAGCAACATGCACTGCAACATAAACGTTTTTATATCGTTATTATGGGGATTGTACTAGGCGTGTTTGTTACACTATCTTCAGTAGGTGCTGGTGCTTTTGGTATCATGGCTCTGGTGATTATGTTTCCAAATTTGCCTATGATTCGTATTATTGGATCAGATGTGGTTCACGCCGTTTTACTGACTGCTGTCGCTGGTTTAAGCCATATGTCATCAGGTAATGTCGATTTTACATTATTGATGTGGCTATTGGTTGGTTCAATTCCTGCCATTATTGTGGGCACTTTAATTAGCTCCCGTATGCCTGAAAGACTAATTCGTAAAATTTTGGGTATCACATTATTTGCATTGGGGATCAACTTTATGGTCAATCCAATTAAAGCCAAGCCAAAACCAGTTGAAACGCATCAGGCGATGGTGATCCAACAGACTAGTTCAGCAACAAGCAGCGTTTAAAACCCAATTGCCGATTGATTCTGCACAAATCATGCGATTCACTAGTTAATCAATCGGCTTTTCATGCTATATTCGTAGACAAAATAACCTCTTCTTTCGATTGAATTTGTGACAGCAATGAATACTCTACAGCCAAATCCAGTTTCTCAGCCAGATATCAATGACGTTAATATTAAAAGCATTCAAACTTTAATTACTCCAGCGGAACTCAAAGCAGACCTGCCTTTGTCTGACATCGCCTCTCAAACGGTACTGCAAGGTCGTGAAACTGTACGTAATATTTTAGATGGTAAAGACAAGCGTCTGTTCGTGGTAATTGGCCCTTGCTCCATCCACGACCCAAAAGCGGCGCATGAATATGCTGACCGTTTAAAAGAACTGAGTGAAAAGGTCAAAGATACTTTATATCTGGTGATGCGTGTTTATTTTGAGAAACCACGTACCACTGTGGGCTGGAAAGGCCTGATCAATGACCCAGATATGAATGATTCATTCAATATTGAAAAGGGTTTGCATATTGGCCGTCAGCTTTTGCTTGATATTAATGAAAAAGGTCTGCCATGTGCCACTGAGGCGCTTGACCCGAACTCACCACAATATTATCAAGACCTGATTTCATGGTCTGCGATTGGCGCACGTACCACTGAAAGCCAGACGCATCGTGAAATGTCTTCAGGCTTATCTTCCCCAGTTGGCTTTAAGAACGGTACAGACGGCGGCTTAACTGTTGCAACCAACGCAATGCAGTCGGTTAAGCATGGCCACAGCTTCCTGGGTCTAAATGAAAATGGTCAGGTGGCAATTATCAATACCAAAGGCAACCCTTATGCGCATGTGGTATTACGTGGCGGTAATGGCAAGCCAAACTACGATGCTTCTTCTGTTGCGGAAGCAGAAGCAGCTTTGGCAAAAGCCAAAGTCAGCAACAAGATCATGATTGATACCAGTCATGCCAACTCAAACAAAGACCCGTACCTGCAACCTTTGGTTTTAAAGAACATCACGGAGCAAATTCTAGATGGGAATAAGTCAATCGTGGGAATCATGGTGGAAAGCCATTTAAAAGGCGGCCGTCAGGATATTCCTGAAAATCTTTGTGACCTCGTCTATGGTCAATCTGTGACAGATGGCTGTATCGACTGGGATACTACTGAAAAAGCCCTGTTGGAAATGGATGCGGCTTTAAAAGATGTTTTCCCAAACCGCTAATCTTTAAATAGATAAAAACAGGCTCTTATGAGCCTGTTTTTATTTGGAAGTTGAAATAATAATGGATTGAGAATCTGGTTTACCGAAAAACAATCTATGCAATCGCCTAATAAAACTGACTCGAATCCAACATCTGTAAGGTAATCTTTTTTACTTCATCACGACTTTGCATAATATGTGCTTCAATTGCCTGAATGGCTTCATCAACTTTACGATTAAAAATATAACCCAGTATTTTTTGATGCTCCTGATAAGTCGCTTCAACGCGATAATCTTTAGAGAAGTCTAAGCGACGAATAATACGGATTCGCTCACTCAAATCACGATGAATTCTCGCCATTTCATTATTCCCTGAGGCACGAACTAAAGCGCAATGGAAATCCTCATCTTGTTGTGACAATTGTTTAATGTCTTTTAGATATTGATGAGGTTCAATCAACCATAAATCTTTTAAAACGGATAATTCAACCGAGTTTTGATGATCCATCTGACAAAGTTTACGAATCGAATCTTTTTCTAATACGATCCGCACATCATAAAGTTCTTCATAATAACGAAAATTGAGCGGTCGGATTTGCCAACCGCTACGAAAACTCACATCAACATAACCCTCTTGTTGCAAACGATATAGTGCTTGTCGGATTGGGGTGCGACTTACATCATAAGCTTTTGCAACTTCAGATTCAGTGAAACGTTCACCTGGCATCAGTTTGAAATCAAAGATATCATTCTTGATGCGTTGGTAAACCAGCTCAGACAAATTGTCTGAGCTTTTTGTTGTTTTTATTTTGGTTTCTTTCATGCAACCTTGCCTTATTCCATATAAACCAGTGGTTCACCACTATGTACGGTTTGCCCTGCTCTACAAATAATAGCTTTTACAATGCCATCTTCTTCTGCATAAACAGGAAGTTCCATTTTCATTGCTTCAATAATAGCAATAGTTTCACCTTTTTTAACCTCTTGACCATGTTCAACAAAAATTTTCCAGATATTACCTGTCATCGATGCATTTAATGATGCTAAATGACTGTAATCAGAGTGATTATTTTCTTGAATCTGTTCTTCAGGTTGAGCTGCAAACTCCTCTTTCCAGCGATCTACTTCAGTCGTAAATGCTTGTTGTTGCTTAGCTTTAAACTCGGCAATACTTTCAGCTTCATTCTCTAAGAATTTTACATAATCCGCATAATCGAACTCTGTTTCTTCAATCTTGATCTCAGCACGACCATTTTCAAAGTCAGCGCGCCATTGATTCAATTCCTCTTCTGTCACTTCAAAATATTTAATTTGATCGAAGAACTGTAAGAACCATTGTTTATCGCCAAATTGTTTGTTTTTCTTAAACTTATTCCAAATTGGCAGAGTACGCCCAATCAATTGATATCCGCCTGGTGAATCCATGCCGTAGATACACATGTACATACCACCAATCCCAACCGTTCCCTCTGCGGTAAAGGTACGAGCTGGATTATATTTAGAACTGAGTAAACGATGACGTGGGTCAATCGGTACGGCACAAGGTGCTGTTAAATACACATCACCCAATCCAAGAATTAAATAGTTTGCATCAAAAATAATATCTTTAACTTCATTTCGATCTGCTAAGCCATTAATGCGTTGGATAAAGTCAACGTTATTTGGTAACCACGGTGCTTTAGAGCAAACACTTTCTTGATAGCGTTCAACAGCGCCTAAAGTGGCACTGTCTTCAAATGCCATCGGCAAATGTACGATACGAGATGGGATTTTTAATTGGCTCAAATCGCCCATTTCTTCTTCAAGTTGAAGTAATTGAGCAATCAATTGTGATTGTGGAATCACTAAGCCATCGTATTTAATCTGTAATGAACGAACACCTGGTGACAGTTCCAATACGCCCGCAATTTTTGCATCACGAATCATTTGAATCAGTTGATGCACTCGTAAACGTAAAGCTAAATCTAAAACATTTTCGCCGTATTCTAAGAGAATATAACTATCACCTGCTTGGCGATACACTGTTTTTGGCGACAATTCCGTTGGTTCACGTTGTGCCAAAATCGTACTGACAACTTCTTGAATTGGCTCAATCGTTTCTACAACTTTGCTTGCTTCAGCAAAGTTTTGGATATTTTCAATTTGCTGACGTTCAAGTTCATTGGCTTGTTCAACCGTAATTGGATAAAAACGAATTTTATCATCGGCTTTTAGCTGTCCCACTTTCCAAAGTTCTGCTTTGGCAATCGTCACAGGACAAACAAAACCACCTAAACTTGGACCATCTTTTGCCAGAATTACAGGGAAATCGCCTGTAAAATTAATTGCGCCAATCGCATATTCACAATCATGGACATTGGATGGATGTAAACCTGCTTCACCACCATTTTCTCGTGCCCAGCTTGGTGTTGGTCCTGACAAACGCACACCTAAACGATTTGAATTAAAATGAACCGTCCACTCTGATGCAAAAAACTCTTCTACATACTCAGGTTTAAAGAAATCTGGTGCGCCGTGCGGGCCATATAAAACCGCAATTTCCCATACATTACTATATTCAGGAATCAAGTCAGCCGACAACGCTTGCGGTTCGTCATGTGCAAGTGGCAATTCTGCACCAGCAAATGCTGGATCAACCATTTTAATCATGTCGCCGACACGTAAAGTACGACCTGCATGACCACCAAAATTACCAAGCGCAAAGGTAGAGCGACTGCCCAAATATACTGGAACATCCAAACCATTTCGTACCGCTAAATATGTACGGCAACCTGATTCAACTTGACCGATTTTTAGAATTTGTCCTGCCTTAACTTCAACAGGTTGCCAAAAATCAATTTCCTGATCATCTAACAATGCAGTACAGCTTGCTCCTGCCAAAGCAATAATCGTATCTGTATGAAATTTTAAGGTTGGTCCAACTAAGGTAAACTCAAAACCTGCGGCTTTAGCATCATTTCCAACAATACGATTGGCAAGCTGAAATGCATAATCATCCATTGGACCTGATGGCGGTACACCAATATCCCAGTAACCTGTACGACCTGGATAATCTTGAATCGAGCTGAGAGTGCCAGCCTGAATCACTTCAATCACATTTGGCGTGTAGTTGAAATCATCCAACATTCTTGTCCAAATTTGCATAGATTCAAAACGCTGATCTGAAACGATGGCACGTGCATAATCCAAGTTGGTACTAATGCCATTTAAGCGAGTTTCCGCCAATATTGTTTTGAGTTTTTCAATCGCAGCCGCACGATCATCAGCATGCACAATAATCTTGGCAATCATCGGATCAAAGTATTGAGAAATCTCTGTGCCCGTTTTTACCCAAGTATCAACCCGAATCCCCTCTGGGAATGCAACCTCTGTCAGTACACCTGGACTTGGTTGGAAATTCTTCACAGGATCTTCGGCATAGACTCGTACTTCAATCGCTGCACCCTTCGGCTGAATATTACTTAAATAGTCCCAGTCCAGTTCATCACCTGCTGCCACTTTCAGCATACATTCAATTAAGTCTAAACCTGTCACCATCTCAGTGACTGGATGCTCAACCTGTAAGCGTGTATTCACTTCTAGAAAATAGAACTCATCTCGATTGGCATCGTAAATAAACTCCACTGTTCCTGCACTACGATAATTAACGGATTTCCCCAGTTCTATGGCTGCTTGATGTAGTTTTTTTCGTGTCGCTTCAGGTAAATTTGCCGCAGGAGTTTCCTCTACTACTTTTTGGTTACGACGTTGCAAAGAACAATCACGCTCACCAAAGGCAACGACTTGCCCTTTTCCATCACCAAAGATTTGTACTTCGACATGACGCGCTTTATCAATAAAGCATTCAATAAATACACCTGCATCCTTGAAAAACTGCTCGCCCAAACGTTTTACACTTTCGTAAGCATCGGTTAACGCTTGTGGCGTATCACAACGGGTCAAACCAATACCCCCACCGCCAGCGGTGCTTTTCAGCATAATTGGATAGCCAATACGATCTGCGGCAGTCAGTGCCTCTTCTAAACTATCCAGCAATCCTGTTCCTGGAGTCATCGGCACATCAGCAGCAGCAGCCAATTCACGAGCACGGTGTTTTAAACCAAATTCTAGAATTTGCTCAGCCGTTGGTCCCATAAAAGCAATATTATTTTCTTCACAAGCGCGAGAAAAATCAGCACTTTCAGAAAGAAAGCCATAACCAGGGAAGATTGCCTCAGCACCAGTTTGTTTAGCTGCCTGAATTAATTTTTCGATACTCAAATAAGTATCGGCTGGTTTTAAACCATCTAATCCAATCGCAATATCAGCATCTTCGACATGTTGTGCATAACGATCACTATCTGAATACACTGCAACACTGGTTACACCTAATTTTTTAAGGGTGCGAATCGCTCGAACAGCAATTTCACCACGGTTTGCAATAAGTACAGTTTTAAACATGATGATTTCCCCCAATTAATTCGCTGTGTTTGCTGCTTGGCTGTTACGATGCTGGATATAGGCTCTCCATCCACCAAAATGACTAATATTCTCTGCATCATCTATGCCATAAGGCTCACAGATAAAACCTTTTACCCAGCGTCCATCTTCTAATTCGACATTGCCCATGCCTAAAGGTGTTGGAATCTCTGCCACAAATTCACCAAATCGAGCAGTAGGAACATCCCACAATTCAACAATGATGCTTTGTCCATCTTGCTGACGTGCTAAGCCAGGTTTCGGCGGAACTGTTCCATTCAAAGCATAAAGCGCATAGTTTTTAGACGTTGTTGTGGTTTCGATGTGCACGGCATTGCGTGTGGTGAGCTGAAAATTCAGCGGCATACCTGTTAGATGAGCACCAACGACTGCAACACGAATATGATGCGGAGAAACAGATGTTACAGAACTTAAAGGCAGACTTTTATCCAATGCGCCCAATTTGAGAGCAAGATAGTTTTGCCATGCCTTACCAAAATGCACCAATGCCGCATCGTGCCAAGCTGGCGCAATTAGAGTGATTCCAAATGGTAAATGGTCAGCCCTAAATCCTGCTGGTAAAGCTAAAGCGCTCAAATCTGCCAAGTTGGTAAAGTTAGTGTAGGTTCCTAAACGAGCGTTATATTCAATCGGATTTTGTTGAAGCTGCTCAATGGAATAAATTGTAGGTGCGGTTGGAACAATTAAGGCATCAAAGTCAGCCAGTCTTTGTTGGATTTTTCGAGCTAAATCTTGTTTTAAATACTCTGCATTGTAGGCATCCACCGCTGAATATTTTTCGCCGTTTTTAATAATGTCTAATACCGTTAGATCAAATGCATCAGGATTAGTTTGCAGTAAATATTCAACGGCTGCGGTACGTTCTGCCACCCAAGAACCTTGATAGAGTTGCACCGCCAGTTGCTCAAAGTCTGAAAAATCAATCTGGCTAATTTCAGCATTTAAACTTTGCAGTAATTGAACTGTTTGCTGAAATGCTTTTTCAGCCAGTTGATCGCCAAAGAAATTTAGTTCCTCTGGAATGGCAAATTTTAATTTGCTAGAGAAATGCGCTGGAACATTCTTTGGATGTTTACGTGAATAACTATCCAATGGATCATAGGTTTCTAAAACATTTGCAACCAAGTCTGCATCTGCAACGGTTAAAGCAAAGATCGAAATACAATCTAGACTTTTACATGCAGGCAATAAACCACGATTTGAAAACCGCCCTTTAGTTGGTTTGAGCCCCACAATATTGTTAAACGCTGCAGGTACACGTCCAGAACCTGCAGTATCTGTGGCTAATGCAAAAGGGACAAATCCACGAGCAACCACACTTGCTGAGCCAGAGCTTGATCCACCACTGATATATTCAGGTTTAAAACTGTTTGGTACTGCACCAAAAGGTGAACGCGTTCCCACCAAACCCGTTGCAAACTGATCAAGGTTGGTTTTACCAATTACGATAGCACCCGCTTGCTTCAACAAACGCACTGTTTCCGCATCTTGCTCTGCAATTGTGGTTAAAGCCTTGCAAGCTGCGGTGGTTGCAAAACCAGACACATCAATATTGTCCTTAACTGCAAATGGAATTCCATACAATGGAAATTGCTTGTGCAAATTTTCAGTATCTTTCGTTAAAAGATTTAAAGCCTGAATTTGCTGTTCAATCTGCGCTACTGTGGCAATCGAAATCCACGCATTATCTTGAGGATCAATTGATGCAACTAAATCTTTTAAAGTATCAAGTTGGATTTCATTTTTTGAATAAGCTGTTTGCCACTCTGAAATTGTCCAACCTAAAGTTTTTATCTCATGCATTTTATGAATCCCATCTTGTATACAAGTTTGGATGAATCAATGCAGAAAATGTGCCAGATATATTTTTTATTATAAATTAATAACTTATTTTTTATTTAATTG
>NZ_DDAH01000109.1:0-7223 GCF_002333245.1 Acinetobacter sp. UBA2063 | reverse complement strand
CGAGTAACACCTTACATCATATCGTGATTGTAGGCGGTTGCGCAGGTGGTTTTGAACTTGCTACACAACTGGGGGAACGTTTTGGCAGGAAAAAGAAAGCCCGAATCACACTGGTTGACCAAAACCTGACCCATATCTGGAAGCCCCTGCTCCACAAAATTGCTGCTGGCTCCCTCAATCCCCACGAAGAACAGACTAACTACTTTGCCCACGCAGAAAAGCACCATTTTGAGTTCGTGCTTGGCACCCTGCTGGATGTCAACAAGGATCAAAAGCAGATTACCCTCTCTCCTCCCCAGCTTTCCAAAGAACACACTCCACTGATTCAAAAGTTAGGTTACGATACTCTGGTGATTGCGGTAGGTTCTGTCTCCAACGATTTTGGCATCGAGGGGGTACGTGAATATTGCCACTTCCTTGACAGTCGCCAACAGGCGGATATTTTCCAGCAGGATTTACTCCACCTCTACATTGAGGCACAAAACCATTCCAATGAACGTGCCCTGAACATCGGTATTGTTGGTGCGGGTGCCACAGGTGTGGAACTGGCGGCGGAACTGATCGAAACCACCAAAAACTTCTATCGTTATGGCTTAAAGAAAATTGATCCGAAGCAGGTCAAAATTACATTGATTGAAGCGTCTGACCGTATCCTGCCAGCATTGAATGAAAAAACCGCAGCACATAGTGCCAAGCAACTCAGAAAAATGGGCATCGAGATTCTGACTGAGCATAAGGTGCAAAAAGTCGATAAATCTAATGTCTATTTTAGCAATGGGAAAATCCTGCATTCTGATATTACCGTGTGGGCGGCAGGGGTAAAGGCACCCAAAGTTTTAGAATCATTTACAGATTTTAAACGTGACAAGATCAATCGGTTAATGGTTTACGCAACGCTTCAAACGCATTCTGATCCAAATGTATTTGCCTTTGGTGACTGCGCCAACTGTCAGCTGGATGCCCGTCAGCCACCGCTTGGCCCACGCGCACAGGTTGCCAGCCAGCAGGCAACTTTTCTGGTGGATGCGATGGCGGCCCGTTTATCAGGCTCACCACAACCCATGTTCACCTTTAACGACAAGGGATCGCTGGTTTCATTGAGCCGTAATCAGGCGGTGGGAGAATTGCTTGGCGATGTCAGCGTACAGGGATTTATTGCCAAAACCATGTATGTATCGCTATACCGACTGCATCAGGCCAATATTCATGGCTACACTCAGGCTGGGGCACTCACCGTCAAAGATTTTCTGACTCGCCGCGTACGTCCAAAAATTAAACTGTATTGAGTTGAAATTTTAAATTTCGCTCCTATTTATAACTAAATCGTTTCAAAAAGTGGAAAATAGTCAACAAAAACTATTTTTCACTTTATGATATACAGCTAAAACTATTGATGACATGGATTCAAAACATGACTGCTATTGCAAATAACCACGTGGTTTCATTCCACTACACTTTAACAAACGCTGAGGGTGAAACACTTGATCAATCTCAAGGTGAACCACTTGCATATTTGCACGGCGCGGGCAACATCATTCCTGGTTTAGAAAATGCGCTTACAGGCAAAACTGTAGGTGAAAAATTCACTGTAAATGTTCCAGCTGCTGAAGGTTATGGCGAATATAACCCAGACCTCGTACAAGAAGTTCCAGCTCAAATGTTCCAGGGCGTGGACAATATCCAAGCGGGTATGCAATTCCAAGCTCAAACTGATGATGGCGTTCAAATCGTAACTGTTAAAGCAGTTGAAGGCGACAACATCATCGTTGACGCAAACTTCCCACTTGCTGGCCAAGACCTGACTTTTGAAGTTGAAATCGTTGACATCCGTGATGCTTCTGAAGAAGAGCTTGATCATGGTCACGTTCATGGTGCAGGTGGTCACCAGCACTAATTCATTTTTAAATGAATTGTTTAAGGCAAAGCTTCGGCTTTGCTTTTTTATTGCCTGATACTTTTATAAAATAGAAAAATCGCTTAACTTTAATACGACTCTCTTCTCTTGATATTCTGTCTATGTCCCATTCTTATCAACTGATCTGGTTCCGTCAGGACCTTAGAATCCATGATCATACTGCACTTTGGCACGCAACGCAGGCTGGCCAGTGTATTGCGTTGGTGATTCTGTCACCTGAACAATGGCAACAACATGACGATGCCCCCATCAAGAACGAGTTTTATCTGCGTCAGCTACAACAATTAAAACAGCAGCTTAATACCCTTAATATCCCATTAACCATCCAGCATATTCCTCTATGGAAAGATGTAGGTAATTTTTTTACGGAACTTCTCCAGCGAATAAATATCGAAAATGTCTACGCCAATATTGAGCTGGGTGTAAATGAACTAAAGCGTGACCATGATGTACAGAAAGTATTAAACCAGCAGCAAAAAGAACTAATCCTGTTTCATGACCGTACACTGTTTCCTGTGCGTTCCATTCGCAACCAGTCCAACCTGCCCTATCAGGTTTTTGGGGCATTCAAGAAAACCTGTTATCAGCGTTTACAACATGGATTGCCCCAGTGTTATCCATTGCCTGACGCTCAGCAACCGATTGTAGAGGATTTTTCATTTTTTAACCAAGCCAACCTGCCCCCCCTGCAACAAGCCTATGCTTCAACGCTTGAGCAAAACATGATTGATCATTGGCCAGTTGGAGAGACATACGCCTTAGATTTATTAGATGAGTTTGTAAGGAAAAGGTTGAATCACTATAAACAAGCACGAGACTTCCCAGCACAAGTTGGCACCAGTCAACTTTCAGCCTACCTGAACATTGGTATTCTCTCCATCCGCCAGTGTATTCAGGCACTGTTTAGGCAACAGCATGGTGATTTTGTCATCCAGTCTGAAAGCCAGCAGGTGTGGCTGGATGAGCTGTTATGGCGTGAGTTTTATCAGCATATCCTGTTTGATTTTCCGCAGGTTTCCAAACATCTTCCCTTTAAATCCTCAACACAGAATATCCCGTGGCGTGATGACCCAATTGCGCTGGAACAGTGGCAACAGGGAAAAACGGGTATTCCAATTGTGGATTCAGGTATGCGTCAGTTACTGGCAACAGGCTGGATGCATAATCGTTTGCGGATGATCTGCGCCATGTTTTTAAGCAAAAACTTGCTCATCGACTGGCGCAAAGGTGAGCAATGGTTTATGCAGCATTTGATTGATGGCGACGTGGCGGCAAACAATGGTGGCTGGCAATGGTGCGCCTCGACAGGGACTGATGCTGTTCCCTATTTTCGGGTATTTAACCCAATCAGCCAATCATTAAAATTTGACCCGAACGGCGACTACATTCGTCAATGGGTGCCTGAACTCACTGATCTGGATGCAAAAATCATACATGAACCTTATGCCAATACCAAAATTCAGAATCTGGACTACCCTATGCCAATCGTAGAATTAAAGTCCAGCCGCACACGGGCAATTGAGACGTTTAAGACATATTTATAGCCATTTTATAGTCATTTAATGGCTACTGCGGAGATAAACCTGTTACATTTGTCAAGACATCTGTTTAGACAGACCAAGCTGTATGTTATTGTTTACACAATTAAATTATAAATTAAGGGTATAGACTAACATATCTATTCTGCTAGTCTAAAGCCTAAATAAAAATGTTAAACTATTCACATATTATAACGAAGTCCCCCGTTATCTTATCGTTAAAATAAGTTATTTTATAGCGAATTAAGTTGATGAATCATTGATAGAATTTTCATAAAAATGATTTTCCATAATAAAGCTGGGACTTGTTTCATTATTTTTATAAGAGCCGAATTATGTCTTTTTCTCATCATGCAGAACCTCATGTCATGCAACGCTCAGGCTGGTTACGTGCCGCCGTGCTTGGTGCAAATGATGGCATCATCTCCGTGACCAGTTTGATTATGGGTATGGCTGCCAGTGGTACCAGTTCACATACATTGTTAATTACCTGTATTGCAGGGCTGATCTCTGGGGCAACCTCAATGGCTGCTGGAGAATATATTTCCGTTAAGTCACAGGAGGATATTGAAAAGTCAGACCTGCGTTTTGAAGCCAGAGAGCTTGAAAAGAATCCCCATGCGGAACTTGGTGAACTCACTCAGATTTATATTTCACGTGGTTTAAACCCTGAACTGGCGCATGAAGTTGCCAAACAGTTGACTGAACATGATGCGCTGGGTGCACATGCCCGAGATGAAATTGGCATCCATGAAAATACTGCTGCCAATCCAGTTCAGGCAGCACTTTCTTCTGCCGCCTCCTTTTCATGCGGTGCGGCTCTTCCCATGCTGGCCATCCTACTCAGTCCAGATGCTTTTATTTCACATGCCGTTTTGGTGACAGGCATTATTTCATTAGGAATTTTAGGCGCGCTTTCCAGCTATTTTGCACATACCTCAATACTCAAAGGCAGTCTGCGTATTATGTTATGGGGCATTTTAGCGATGGCTTTCTCAAGCTGGGTCGGTTCTCTATTTAATGTCACAACCATTTAAAACCATTATTTTTTACGGAATAAATATTGTGTATATTCCATAATTAAATACTGGTTATTATTTGCAAGGTTTTTTGTTTTTGCGTTATGGTGACTAAAAGCAAAGTGAGCATATAATGATGTCAATCCTAGAATTACTAGAAATAAAACACCCTATTTTTCTTGCACCTATGGCAGGTGTATCAACGCCTGAACTGGCCGCTGAAGTTTCTAACCAAGGCGCGTTTGGTTCTTTGGGACTGGGGGCAAATACACCAGAAACAGCGAAAGCTGAGATTTTAAAAACACAGACACTTACAGACAAACCCTTTCAGGTCAATTTCTTTTGTCATCAACCTGAACGACTTGACCAGCAAAAAGCCCAACAATGGATTGAATATATACGACCTCAGTTTGCCAAGTTTGGTGCTGAGCCACCGTCCGAATTACGCTGTATTTATCCAAGCTTTTTAGATAATGATGATTTCCTGAATGTTGTACTTGAAACTCGCCCCAAAGCTGTGAGTTTTCATTTTGGTATTCCACACCCTCGCCAGATTCAGGCACTCAAAGATGCGGGTATTGTCACTCTGGTTTCTGCCACCAACCTGATTGAGGCACAGCAGATTGAAGCGGCAGGAATCGACATTATTATTGCTCAAGGGATTGAAGCTGGAGGACATCGGGGTATTTTCAATCAAACTTTTGATGCTGCCATTAAAACCAGTGATCTCGTACAACTCATTTCAACACATTGTAAATTACCTGTCGTAGCTGCTGGCGGTATTATGAATGGTGATCAAGCAAAATCGATGTTGAAATTAGGTGCTGCTGCTGTTCAATTGGGTACAGCATTTGTGCAATGTAAAAGTTCGAGTGCGAACGCATCCTATCGAAAAGCTTTATTCAGTCAATCTATTACACAAATCAGTTCAAGCTTATCAGGTCGTCCAGCCCGTGGACTGCTGGGCACATGGCACACCCAGATTGATGCACCCAACCGCCCAGCATTACCTGAGTATCCATATACCTATGACTTAACCAAGCAATTGATCAGTGTTGCCAGTCAGCACAATGATCCTGGTTATGGTGCATTTTGGGCTGGCATGAATGTGGGGCAGATTCGGGAACTGGAAGCAGCCGACCTGATTAATCAACTGGTTTTAGAAATAAAAACCCTTTAAAACGTTTTAATTAAAAAACCCGTTCAATTGAACGGGTTTTCCACTTTATGCTTTAAATTTTACCAACCAAAACCAACGCCTACACCACCCGAACTTTCTTCCTTGGTAAATGCGCCACCAATGGTGAGTGAGGTATTATCATTAATAATCCGTTGATAGCCAATTGACACCGCCTGTTCCTGTCCCTGAAAGCCAGCACCCACACCGACACGATTTTGTCCTTTGACACTGGCAGCACTACTTGACATATTCATCATCGCAGCAGTCATGGCACCTTGGCGGTTAAAACGTTCATCCACTTTATGGAAGCGCTGTTCTGTTTCCATACGATAATCATTAAACGCGCTGTTTAAGGCATTTACACGCTCATTGGTATAGTTATTGGTCGATTTTTCTGCTGCTTTTAGCTGTTGATAGTTGACTGCATCGGTATCTTCAACGGCATTCGCCACATGGATGATTTGGCGTTCTTTGCCTTTTGCTCCAACTGATACCGTATTGTCACGATCCGATGCAGAATCATTACCCAATACCACTGCATTTTTGGCTTGAGTATCGACATTATTGCCCAGCACAAAGGTATGATCACCCGTGACTTTATTGTCATTACCCACAACATAACTACCGTTTCCAGATACCGTGTTTGGATCACCAAAGGCACCAGAACCATTACCTGAAACCTGATTACCCACACCTACAGCAGTTGAGCGATGACCTGTCACTACGGTATTTGTTCCAATCGCAACCGAGTTTTCACCTGTTGCCGAAGCAGCTTGGGCATCAGTTACTCCATTCACCTGAACAAACTGGTTACTGGCTATAATTTGAGTTTGCACATCTGCAATTTTGCCATCGATATAGCTATTCGCACTGGAAAGTGCCGATGCCGTTTGCTGGTCAGTATAATCTTTTGCGCCACTTAAAGAAGATGCCGCTTTTTGATCTGCGTAGCTTTTTGCATCATTAAGTGCAGATGCAGTTTGTTGATCAGTATAGGCTTTGCCATCGGCAGCTTTCTGGTCAGCATAATTTTTCGCATTGTTTAGTGTCGATGCAGTTTGCTGATCTGTGTAGGCTTTACCATCAGCAGCTTTTTGGTCTGTATAGCTTTTCGCATCATTTAAGGTTGATGTGGTTTTCTGATCGGTATAACCTTTTGCATTATTTAATGCAGTGGTTGTTTGTTGATCTGCATAATTTTTTGCATCATTCAAATTAGATACAGCTTGCTGGTCTGTATGTGTTTTTAAATCTGATACAGAGGTTTTAATTGCACCTAATTGTTGATCAACTGCAATGAATGCATCACTCACTGTATTTTTAGCTTTTCCTTGGATTGTAAAAGTTGGATTTGTGAATACACCATTGTTCCATGCCGCACCACCACCTAATGCCTGAACCAACGCAGTATTAGTCGTATCAACACGTGTATTTAAGGTGGCCACTTCATTGCCAATTCGCGTATCTACACCATCAATACGAGTGTTAATGGTATTGGCACTATTGGTAATCGCTGTATTTAAAGTACCAACTTCAGTTGTCACCCGTCCATCTAATGCTGTAATACTGGT
>NZ_DDAH01000074.1:0-4947 GCF_002333245.1 Acinetobacter sp. UBA2063 | reverse complement strand
AACTTCAATAAAAGGTTTATTTAAAGCCAAATGCTTCTTTTAATTTGCTAAATACCCATGCATTTTCTCTCGTCCCTTTAAAGACTTGTGAACCTGCACCTTCAGCAAACAATAAGACATCTCCACCACCATGTGTTTCAGAGCCAGGACTACCAAGTTTTACCCCAACCTCTTGTAAATAATCATCGGCTGCTGCCTCATTGTCCGTAATATCGATGCGTGACGTTGGACGTGGCCCACCACCATTACCAAACACTAAAGTGGTTGAGGTCTTGCCTTTCGCATCAAAGTTAGGGGCATGTTTCTTGCCATCCTCTAACACGCGGCTACGCGTATCTGATGCTTTTGCCTCTTGATAACTATAACTTAAACCCAAGATACCTGGATTCGTCGCCGTGGTTTTGCCAGTACGTGCGGTATAACCATTAAACGTCATGGTATGGTCATGGTCAGCCGTGACGACGATTAAGGTATTTTTTAACTCAGGATCAGTTTTCTTGATTTTATCCAGTGCGGTCTTGATCGCATTATCAAAGGCAATGGTATCCTGCAAGGCACGTTTGGCATTGGTTCCATGTAATGCATGGTCAATACGTCCACCTTCAACCATCAAGAAGAAGCCTTTGCCTGCGGTATCTTGTGCCTGTAATAAATCAATCGATTTTGCGGTCATTTCAGCCAAACTTGGTTGATTTGGTGCCGTTCTAGGACGATCCAAATCATATTCCAGATGAGAGGTTGCCGAATAAAGGCCGATATATTTTTTATTCAGTGGCGCAGCATCCATTTCTGCTTTTGTTGCACCGACGGTGTAATTCTTCGCTTTTAGTTCATCCAGCAAATTACGTCCATCAATACGACCCTTTTTATTGTCAGTCGCATTATATGGGGTGAAGTGGTTACGACCACCACCCATGAGCACATCTACGCCATCGAGCAGTTTAGGGTTATAACCTGCACCGCCAGGAATCACTTGACGCGCAATCTCATATTGCGCATTACGATTACACACATGAGCAAAAGTTGCAGCTGGGGTTGCGTGGGTTAATTCTGTCGTGGTAATCGCCCCCACCTTTTTGCCATTGGCTTTGGCCAATTCAAGAATCGTCTCGGCAGGACTGCCTGCTGCTACACTCGAGCCAGGCGTTGGGCAGTTATTCACGGCCTTCGACACTTTCGTTCCATCGGGTGCCGTACCTGAACTTGGCTCAACAGCGATCGTTCCCGGTGTCATGCCAATCACTTCATTACGGGTTTTTTCCCCTGTCATATAGGCTGCCATTGACGGCGCACTATCTGTGGTTTGACCATCTTCTGAATAAGTCTTGATGCGTACGGTACGGCGCAAGGTGTCCATGGTTAATTTGCCAGATTCACCATAGCCATAAATACGGCTTGCCGTGACCGTAGTTGGCCCCATACCATCACCTAAAAAGAAAATGATATTTTTAGCTTCGCCCGCCGCCTGTACACCTGTACTTGCAGCCAAGAGTGCAACAGTTAAAGCAGATGCTTTCATACCCAACTGACCTAATTTAAATTGTTTTAACATCATCATTCTCCAGTCTGTTGTTATTTATCTAGGCCAATGGCTTTGCGAACTAAATTAAATACTTCGATATTTTCTAGACTGCCGTGGAAGTTGTCTGACCCCACACCAATCGCGCCGAGGAATACATCAGTACCGCCATGCGTTTCACTATCAGCGAAACCAGTCTGCACCACTGCTTCTTGCTGGAAATCATCTGAAGCTGTACCCGTACACCAACCATCTTTATCAATATCCGTCCCACGGCTATCGGTATATTTACCTGCTGGGCCTGCTGCTGGATTACAACTATCGTTATCAGCTAAAACACCACGCGCTTCAATACGGTCATTATCTAAACGTTTTTTACCTGTACCAAAGCCAATAATTGGATACGGATTGCCGTTGACATCGGTTGAGAATCCCGCTTTGTTATAGTTCTTCACTAGGCCCAAGACACTGGTCTCAGCACCTTTCACATATTTACCTGTACGCTTCGCATAACCATTCAAAACCATGGTATGGTCATGGTCAGCAGTCACCACGATCAAGGTATTTTTTAGCTCTGGATCAGTCAGTTTAATTTTATCAATCGCTGCCTTAATCGCATTGTCAAAAGCAACCGTATCCTGCAACGCACGTTTTGCATTGGTGTCATGCAAAGCATGGTCAATACGGCCACCCTCAACCATCAAGAAGAAACTTTTGTTTTTTGCCTGTAGGACATCAATCGCTTTGGTGGTCATATCCGCTAAGCTAGGTTCATCAATCTTCTTATTAGTACGATCCAAGTCATAATTCATATGGCTGGCATTAAAGAGACCCAATAATTTTTTAGTTTTGCTTGGATCAATTTTTGCAAGGTCAGTACCACTTGAAACAAAGTTATAACCTTGATCTTGCATTTCTTTTACTAGGTCTCGGCCGTCAGCACGTTTACCGCCTGCAACAGTCGTCGGTTTAAACTGACGTAAACCACCACCTAACACTACATCTACACCATCTTTAAGCTTGCTGTTATAAGCGCCCCATCCTGTCCCTTTACCTGCGGGAACAAGCTGTGCCGCAATATCATTCTCTGCATCACGATGGCAAACATGGGCATAGGTTGTGGCTGGCGTTGCATGGGTAATACGCGTGGTAGTCACGACACCTGTGCCCATCCCCTGCGCTTTGGCAAGTTCAAGTAAGGTTTCAACAGGTTTTTTGCCTTTATTCTCTGCAACATCATCACAGGTACTGGTTCCATCTGCTTTTGGTGCAGATGCGATCGTTCCGGTCTGCATGGAAATGACTTCATTTTTCATTTTCACGCCAGTCATATAAGCCGCCATAGACGGCGCGCTATCAGTCACCTGACCATCTTCCGAAAAAGTGCGTACAAAAGCAGTTTCTGGCAGTGTATCAATGGTCAGATCACCATCTTCCCCAACAGAATAAATTCGTGATGCCGTTAAAGTGGTAATCCCCATACCATCACCCAAAAAGAAAATCACATTTTTAGCTTTTGGTGTTGTAGGTACTTCCGTTTTGTCGTTTTTATCACTGTCGTTACATGCAGTCATGCCAGCTGACAGTACTGTCATTAAACTGACCGCCAAGAGCTTTTTGGAAAAGCTCATCTTTGATAAGAACATAAAATATCTCCAGATCTATTTGTTTGGACGTAACTCGATTGGCTACACCTTAACAATGCTGGGTGAACCTTTTATGTCACCTTGATGACAGTATTATTTCATCTTGTTGTTTTATATTGAAATTATGTTATAACATATCATTTTAAGGCACTAATTTTAACTGAAGATCAAAAATTGCACCTCGTGACGGCCCTTGCTGGGATTTTTCCAGCCAATGCCACTGTGTCGGGCTAAGTCTTAAAAAATTTGAACAGCGTGTTCCATACACTGGACTCTGAATGAAAGTAGAGGACAATAATTCTTCCATTTCTGTATTGATTCCCGTATCGGGTAACAAATCTGGAATCACCTTTCGCTCATCCTCCAAAATATCCCAAGCGGCGGCGTCGATTGCGGATTCAGTCATTTGTGTTTGCTGCAACATCGGTAAAAATTCTTGGGTAAAACGCTGACGCAAATGTCGGGTTTTCTCCCAATCTTCAGACATGAGGCCATTGGATACCACATACACGCCATTGGCGAGCACTTGCGGCGCTTCACCACGGTTACTCATATATACCGCTTGTGTTCGATCACCCACAAATAAGTTAAAGCCCGCATAGTCCTGCTGCTGTTGCTCCAGCTGCTGGGCAAACCGAATCGGCGCCAAGTCACTTTCTAAAAAGGATTGAATCAAGTACCCACGAGAAGTGGTATAAGCCTTCTGCTCCCGACCATTGCGAAAATTGGTCACAATCGCCCAGCGACCAGAAGCCGTCACCCCCATCCATGTCCCGCCTGACTGTAAATCCTGTCCTGCGACAATGCTGCTATTTTCCCATACATGCAAGGCAGAACTTGGTCGATGGTAAAACTCATCACGATTTGAAATTAAACATAGGGGCATCTCATCCAGTACCTGCCATGCAAAAGCGACAATACACATAAATCCTTTTCTCCCGCCTTTTGGAACCTTGATCTTTCACATTGAATGTACAACATTTTTCACATCATTCCGCTACAATCTGCTCAAAATATAAAATTGAGGAGCAGCGATGCTGACCTATCCAAATATTGATCCAGTTGCACTGAGCTTAGGACCAGTCAAAGTGCACTGGTACGGACTCATGTATCTGTTGGCTTTTCTCTGTGCATGGGGCTTAGCATCGTATCGCGCTAAACAACGTGATGGCTGGACAGCCGACATGGTGTCAGATCTGGTCTTCTACGGTGCATTGGGCGTTGTGCTTGGCGGACGTGTTGGTTATGTGTTGTTCTACGAATTTGGTAAATTCTTAGAAAATCCACTGTGGTTATTTCAAGTCTGGACTGGTGGCATGAGCTTCCACGGCGGCTTCCTCGGTGTCATGATTGCGATGTTATTTTGGTGTAAAAAATACCAAAAAACCTGGTTCCAAACCTTGGACTTTATCGCACCCTGTGTACCAACAGGCTTGATGTTTGGGCGCTTTGGTAACTTTATTGGGGGAGAACTGTATGGTCGCCCAGTACAAGATCCAAGCTATCCATTCGGGATGATTTTCCCAACAGACCCACTGGGCTTGGTTCGTCACCCGTCACAGATTTATCAGGCACTATGTGAGGGCCTTATCCTGTTTATCGTGTTGTGGTGGTTTAGCTCAAAGCCCCGTCCACGTATGGCAGTTTCAGCTTTATTCCTGATGGGCTATGGTGTGGCACGCTTCTTTATGGAATTCTTCCGCCAACCCGATGCAGATCAGGGCTTTATCCTGTTTGGCTGGATGACCAAAGGGCAAATTCTCAGCTTCCCAATGATTATTA
>NZ_DDAH01000055.1:6766-8773 GCF_002333245.1 Acinetobacter sp. UBA2063 | reverse complement strand
TGAAATTTGTCGTGTACAGAGTTTACATTACTAAAATAAGGAGCATAAACATGGCATCTAAACACTCAAATCAGAAGAAATACGCTAAAGCTAAGTTTGACTCACATCAGGTCACCCTTACCCCATACCCACCTTTAAGTAAAATTTACAATTGCTATGCACAAATCTTAAAGGCAGCAAAATTGCCTTCAATTTATCAGCCCGATATCAAGTTACTTTATCCCTCAAAAATTTCAGAGAATGAGTTCTTCGTCTTGGATAACTTCCTGCTTCTATATACTTCCAAAACACAAAGTTTATCCATCAATGCACGCTATATTGTGCAAACCGACATCGACCTACCTCTGCTCAAATATCAACTCAGTACACGCTTATTCAAATTAATCACTGAGCTTAAAATTGATATTAAATGTATTAATCCAAATAGCGTACTACATACATTCAATGCTTCACTTTCTAAGCATGCGATTTATGACCTAAATGCACTTCACTCTGAAAAACCACGCTGTGAGTTATCGCTTGATTTGCTCGCAAAACTCATCGGCTGTAGTCGTAATCAGCTCTTGTATCAACAAAAACAAATCCACTCTAGTTACACCGAAAAAATCCAGCAACTCACTGAAAAATGCGAAGCACTCAAACATCCTGAACCGAGCCCAAACCTTTTTTGGAGAGCGCAACATGCAGAGTAAGCCATTAATTCAGCGCCTTTTAGAGCAAGAGTTCATACACGACCATTATGCTGAAGTACTTGAGCAATACCTAAATCGCACAGTTGATATCCCTGAACTGAAGCAGTTATTAAAGCTCGATAATGAGATAGGGCAGAATCACCAATCACTGTTTCTACCTGCTCCACCTTCTGTTTCAGCAAATCCTATTTGTGCTTATATTTATTCAGTACAACAGCACTCCCAGCATTCTGTTATACAGCGATGGTCAGTCCACAATTTACATGCTGCCTGCATTCTTAAATCTATTCCAAATTCAGGTAAAAAAGACCATCAAACAACGATTATTAAAGTACTTGATCGATTTAGGTTAGCAAATGAAGCTTATGCTGCATCGCAGCAAGCAACACAGCTCAGTAAGTCTCAACAAAAATATTTATGGCTATGGCAACAACTTCCTAGCGATAAAACACCATTAGCTGAGTTTGTAAAGAGCTTACGCAGCTTAGAAACCAATTCTAATCTGAACCGTTTTCAATATTTATTGATTCTTGATCTACGGCGTTTTTATGATTATGTGTTGGCACTGAAACCTAAAAAAAATTATTCAGCACCGCCCAAACACATAGATGAACCACATTATCTAGATGAGTACGGCGCAATTTTATGCTGCCCACAAGACATACTACAAAAGGAAGATCCTGCTCTATATTACGAGAAATTACAGGATGAACAGCCAAATCAGCAATACTCAATCAATACAGCACAGGTATCGCCATTAACAAGCCAATCTAGTTTTTTACAACATAAAATTAGCCAGCTCACACAACAACACATTATTAGACAGCAGCATGATTTTATGTGTAGCAAGCATTATCCAGACTTCAATAGCCTGAGCTTACTTGTACAACATTGTCATCAACTCTATTTAAATCATCCAGAAAAAAACAAAGCATATCTTTTTATCTTACTCAGTTTCTTGAGTGGTGTTCCTATTGAGCAATGGCTATATCTACAATCCAGACAACGCTATGCACTCAATAAACGACAGAAGGTCATTTTTGAAAACGATCAATATTTTCTACGTTCCAAATTCACACTGTTTGAGGACTCTGCTTTTGAATACAAAGACCAATTGCTTAATCAGGTGACCCATTTCGATTTGCCTTTAGTAAAAGAGCTGGTAGAGGGTTTAAGACAACCGCCAACAGTGAAGCAAGAACAGGTCGCACATGCATTAAAAAAATGCCGTGAAGAACTCTTCATTCCGTCGTTATCAACTAAAAAAATAAGTGTTTTATTACATCACTGTATTTACCATTACACTCAAAATGAC